>NZ_JBSSCC010000031.1:0-36158 GCF_054059455.1 Thermostichus sp. MS-CIW-23
TAAACCAGCCTAGAGGTTCGTGGTTGGCTTGCCAACTGCAGGGCTACCGAAAGCCCGCCCTGTACTGCGAAGCAGTCAGGGTCGGGTAGTTTACTGGAACTGCCCCTGGAGGAACGCCCAGCAATGGGAGTGGCCCTGGGGTTGGCGTTACGGGAAGACACCAAGTAGCGGCAGCAGGCAGCGCAAGCTCGCCCAACCGATGGAATAGCGCACAAGGCGGTTAAAGAGATGTACACACCGGAGATCAATTTCCTCAAAGAAAGGCCGGATGTCCTCACCACAGCTCGAACAGGTGGGGGAGCAGTAGTCGCAGCTGAGGCTGCAGAGGGATCCCAGAATTGGATCCCGGCCATTGGCCTGGGGGTTGCTGTTGCTGCTGTAGCGATGGGAGCTTTTTGGTATTTCCAAGACAGCTTTTCCCGCCAGAGAGAAACCTTGAGGGCGGAGCGGGCTCGCCTTGACAGTGAGCTCAGCACAGCCAATGCTGAGTTGTCCCAGCTGCAGAATGCCAATCAAGAGCTGCAAACCATTCGCGCCCAAACGGAAGGGTTCCGCTCCTTTCTGAGATCCGTCCAGCCTTGGTCGGCCATCTTGGAAGAGCTGCGGCGCAAGATCCCCGGCCAGGGGGTATGGATAACCAACATCAGCGCTTCCGGGGATACCGTCAATATCCAAGGAGGGGCGCTGGACTTTCCCCTGGTGAACGACTTTTTGCTCACCCTGCTGGATTCCAACTTTGTTACCAGCGCCGTCCTGAACAGCAGCTCCCGGGTGGACGGCACAGACCTAACCGAGCCCAGCGTCACCTACGGCATAACCGTAACCATCCGCACCCTGGGGGATCCCGACCCAGAATTTACCCGCGAGCTGGAGCAGCGGGGAGCGATAGGCTTGGTTGAAAAGATCCGCATTTTGCGTCGAGTGGAGGCGAACTGATGACTGGATCGGTTGAAGGTTTTCCCGACGAACAACTGGTGGTTTCCCCGGCAGGGCCGCCGGTACTGCTGGGCGTGGAGCTGACCCCCATTCGAATTGGTCTTTTAATCGGGATCACAGGGTTAGCCGCGGCGGGGTTTCTGGCCTTCACCCAACTTCGCCCCTTGATCGAGGAGGTACAGGCTTTGGAAAGGGAGGTAGCCAACAAAACCACCCAGTTGCAGGACATAAAGAGCCAGATTGCCAGTTTGCAAGATGTGCCCAATCAGGTCGAGAGAGCTCGCGTGGAGCGGGAACAGATCAGTGCCCTGCTCTCCACCCCCGAGAATGCCGACACGCAACTGCTGGATCTCAACCGGCTGGTGCGAGGGCAGCCCAACAGCGAGCTGCGCAGCTTTAGCCCTTCTCCACTGACTCCAGCGTCTTCGGCCAATCCGGAAGTGCCTGGGATCATCGCTCCCGCCATCCAAGTGCAGACCACCCGTGTCGCTCTGCGTGGCCCCTATACGGAGCTGATCAATCTGATGGGAGATATAGAGCGTCTGCGCACGCTGTTCCGGGTGAGCAACATCAGCTTAAATCCTGTTCAAGACACAGGGGAACTGGACGCTGCTTTTGATTTGATTGCCTACATCTACAACAAAGACGTTCCGTTGGGCACTGCTCCTCCACCTGAAGGGCAAACGGCACCCGGTCAGTAGCCCAGCCATGCCTTGACTCAGGGGGGGATCCTGCCAGTGCGGGATCCCCTCTGGTTTTCAGAAGACGGGAACAACCGCCGGTTCAGCACGGATAGTGTTGCCGAATCGAAGATCTGGGAAAAATTTCTTCCGAAACGGCTACAGGTAGTGGCAAAGTCCGAGATTTCGGCTTTGATTAGGGAAGCACGGGGTGAACGAGGCCAAAGGCACCCGTGGCGAGGTGAAGCAAGAATACGACTGGGTGAAGGAGTGAGGTGTGAGGATGATGAACTGTCGAGTTGCTTATGGGTGTGCGTTGGGCTTGATCCTGTCCCTGCCCCCATTGGCCTTAGAAAGCCGGGTCAATGAGGCAGCCGCTCAACAGTTGACCTCCGCAAACCCGCAACGCCTCAGCCGCATCACAGATATCCGCCTGGTGCCCAACGGCAACCGCATGCAGTTGGAGATCAACACCGAAGGGGGCGCTCGCCCACAGGTGTTCTTTACCCAGCAGGGACAATCTTGGATCGGGGACATCACCAATGCTCAATTGAGCGGAAGCCAGGGCCGCTATCGCCAAGAGTCTCCCCTGCCGGGGGTGCGCTTCATTGAGGCCCGCCAGTTGAGCAACGACAGCGTGCGGATAGAAATAGCCGGTGTGGCCGCAGCTCCCCAAGGCTTGCTGGCTCGGCGCAGCCCGACGCAGTTGGTCTTCGACTTTGAGGGCCTACCCTCTGCCCCACTGGCTCCCCTAGCGGCGGTTCCCCCTCAACCCTCGTCCAACCCAGTAGCGCCCGGCCAACCGGCGTCACTAAACCGACCTCAGCCCGTGGCTCCTGTTCCTCAGCCCGCAGCTCCTGCCCCTGCCTCCCAACCGGTCGCTCAAAACCCTGCCCCTCCGCAGACAACTCAAGCGGCTCCTCCTGCACCTGCTGTTCCTGCTGCACCCGTGATTTCTCAGGTCCCCCCTGTGGGCCAGCTCAACCAACCTCAGCTGCCTTCGAGAGCTACTGATCCCAGTGCGTCTCCGTTTCAAGGTCGAGCAGTGGCTCCTCCGGCCGGAGATCTTGCTGTCGGCAATATTATTCCGGCTCCCCCTCCAGTTGACTTGGGTTCAAATGCCACAATTACCTTAACCCTCAAGGATGCCCCTGTGGGTGATGTGTTGAGTCTGCTGGTGCGTCGAGCTGGACTGAACGTAGTTCTCAATGACGTCCCTCCAGACCTGACGATTTCCTTAGATGTGGCTGATTCACCTCTACAAGAAACATTTAACTTTATTTTGCGCCTGAAGGAGCTTCAAGCGTCTCGCGTAGGGCAAACAGTTTTCATTGGTACTACACTCCCTGGGGTTGGCCAGCAGATCGTCAGGACGTACAGACTCAATCAACTGAGAATCGAAGAGGAGATCCAAAACTTTGATTTAACTGCTGCCGGTGCCGCAGGTGGAGGTGGAACAACTGAAATCACGGCTAGGCAGCTAGGTGTTACTCCGAGTGAAATTAGAAGCAGAATTCTAGCCATTTTGGAAGCATCAAACATTCCTTTGGCTCAGGAATCGGCCATTCAAGCAGATCCAAGAACGAATTCACTGACTATTGTTGCCACACCTACCCAACATGACGTAATAGCAGCATATCTTGCCCAAATTGATCTCAGAAGTCGACAGGTCTTGATTAGCGCCAGGTTTATCGAGATTAACCTTAACGACAACTCTGACTTAGGAGTTGCATTAGGTGGTGCATCTGGAAACTTTGCGCTGGGTTCTGGAGATAATACCACCTTTGGTGGAACTCCTCTTAGCCAACCCGAGGGATCCTCAGTTCCTAACGTTGGTTCGGTTCCGGCTCCAGCAACTGGGGGCTCACTTGTATTTAATACTTTAAACCGGCTCCAGCAGTCTCTTGCAGCTCGTATAGATGCATCTATTGCTTCGGGGACAGCTAAGATATTGGCCGATCCAAAAGTAGTCGTTGCCAACAACACCGGTGCGGCTGTTGTGGTTGGCCAAGAAGTCATTACCAACAGGAGAATACAAACGGATCCCGCAACAGGCCAGTCAGTAGTTGTTTTCGAGAAGGGAAACGCAGGAGTTAACTTGCTTATTCAAAATGTTAGGATTGACGATAATGGCTATGTTACGTTAAATCTCATTCCTCAGATTTCATCCATCGGTAGCCAAGTTATTTTGGCAGATGGCACCGTAATTAGCTTGCTGAACCAGCGTTCTGTTGGAACTTTGCAAACCAGACTGAAAGACAGAGAAACCCTATTTTTGGGAGGCTTGATACGAGAGGAGGATCGAGTATCTGTTGACAGGGTTCCACTGCTTTCTGAGATTCCTCTGCTGGGTTCTCTTTTTCGTAGGCAAAATACGATAAATGAGAGAACTGAAATTGTAGTCCTAATTACGCCGACAATTTTGGAGGACTGAAGGAAAATCTTTATCGCTGCAAGCCGCTTTCTTCCTGTTGAGCTAGTTACCTTCCTATAAAGACATCTTGGTTTAAATGCTAAGGTCAAGCTTTTCTTGCCGATTTTGGTTGAGACTGGGATCCCTGCTGCTAAGCTTGGCTCTGGCTGGGGCGCTGGCTTCGATTGACACAGGGTGGTCGCAAACCCATCGCCTTTCTCTACCAGTCCAGGGTCAGAGCTATCCACAGCTAGTCGAGCAATCACGCCCTTTGGTTTGGCGAGCTTTGGCGCAACAATTCCAAGCGCAGCCGCAGCCGGAGCAGATCACCTTGGAGGTACTGGGACAAGCCGGGGATCGGCAAGCCCCTCTATTTACCGTGCGAATGCCTCGCAGCGTTTGGCAGCAAAACCCCTCCCCCGCTCAATTGGAGCAGCATACCATTTTCTATCCTGATGCGTTGGCTCTTTTACAGCCGCGAGCACCGCTGCAGCAAGCCCAGGTAGAATCTACTGCTCCCTTTGCAAATGGAATTACATTGGTCTCCAGCAATCCTTCCAATGGCCAAAGAGGGATCCCAATTGACCAAAATATCCATCTGCGTTTTGATCGACAGCTTCCAGCCGGAATAACAGGTCTAGCCTTCGGGATCCAGCCCCCTGTGGAGGTGGCCTTTGACATTCAGGGAAACGAGCTGATCTTTCAGCCTTTACAGCTACTCAGCTACAGCACAGATTACAGAATACTCTTGCCTGCAGCCAAAGAGCTGGATTTACAAAAGCCCATAGAATTGACTTTCCGCACCGAGCCTCAGTACAGTTACCAGCGAGATATTAAGCCCTTGCTAGAAGCCAGTTGTGTAGGTTGTCATCAGCAGGCCGGTCGGATGCGGCGCAGCCCTTTAGATAGTTATGCTGCGGTGATGCGTTATGTAACGCCGGGATCGGAAAATAGCGAGTTGCTCAAACCGCGTTGGTTAGCTCGTCATGCTGTCATCCAGCGAGCTGCAGGGATCCGTTTGAATGGGGGGGGAGTGGATGCCCTGAGTTTGTTGTCGCAGGGCAGGGAAGGAGCTGAACCTACGCCCAGGGTTCCTGTGAGTGATCCCCAGGGAGAGTCTCCCGGATCTTTTATCGGACGCAGTGGATCCCCAGAATTGGCCTATATTCGTCGCAACGGCACCGGCATGGATCGCCTAGGTCACTTGAGCGCTGATGAAATTCAAATCCTGCGTACCTGGATTATTCAGGATCAAGCGGCTGAGGCCCATAAGAGTTAGCCTGATGGGCTGGAGAGTCTTTACCAACAAAGATCCCTTGCTCGTTTGTTTACTTTAAGATTAGGAACCTACGAGATCAATTTGATGACAACCCCCACAGAGGATCGGCTAGACCGGATTGAGCGTGTTGTAGAAGTTTTGGTGAACCAGCAGAGGGAAGTGCTGGGGCGCGTCGATGGGTTGTCTCACCGGGTGGATAGCTTGACCGAGCAGGTGGATAACCTCACGGATCGAGTAGACAACCTGACTAACCGAGTAGATAGCCTGACCGACAGGGTGGATAACCTCTCCCAAAGTGTCAGCAAACTTTCCGCCGATGTCGATAAGTTGGGCTTCAAGTTCGACACTGCTCAATCGGTTGGGGAGCGGCTAGAGCGGCTGGCAACCAGCTTGATCGCAGGAGCCACGATTAGCATCATTGCCGGGGTTATCCTTGTGCTGCTCAGAGAGGGATCCCGTTAATTCTTTCCCGCCCCCTCGATGGAAAAAAATAGGGATCCCAGCCAATGGGATCCCTGGTTATCCTTCCTCTAGTGTTTCAGTCCTCAACACACCTTCCCTATGAGATGCTCTGATTCTAAGAGCCGACCCGTGAAAAAGTCGTGAAACTGACAGATGAGGTGGAAGGTTAAGCCTTGCTCAGGTGGTCAGGGATCCACCTCGGGCAACAAGCGCCAATTCCACCTGATTTTCTTGGGGCTGCCCCAGTTGCACCTCCACATCTCGGCCAAAGAAGCCTTGCATTTTTTTCTGGTAGCTTTCCTGCCATTGTTGGAAGGGAACCTTGGGGGAATCGAACAGAAGCACCAAGGTATACCGGCCATCCCGCAGTTCTTCTCTGTACCCTCTCACCTTGGGCAGATCTGCTTCCAGAGGGCCGCGCAGACCCAGAAACTCCAGGGCATCCTCCAGGTGAGCATTGGCCCCGTAGCTATATTTGGTGATATCGGCGCGGACTTGCTTTTGAATTTCCGTGGCCTGCTGGGCGCGGGCTTGGATCACCTCGAGAGAAGGGGCGGCCAGGGCAGGTACCGGCTTGAGTTCCACTACCTTCATGGTTATCCCTCCCAACAGCAAGGGGATCCCGGCAAACAGGCCAATGAGATTGAGGGTGGGATCGTTGTAGTGGGCAAAGCCCCAAGCCGTGGCGGCAACGCCGGCCAACAAAACGAGGGTACTGACGGGGAAGGGCAGTTTTTCAAACATACAGGAGAGGAAGAAAGGCCACCTGAAAACCCAGGCTAGCAGGAAAAGCGCCGGCGGTGGACTTAGCCTCCATTGGGATGGATAATCACAAAATGCCCACCTGGTGTGTTGAGGAGTGGTCTGTGGTTCTGTCCAATCTGTCCAAAACCTCTCGTTGCTTGCGCTCGCTGGATCGCAAAGCCCAAGAGCGAGCACCTCTGTTTGAGGCCATCCGCCACTATTGCAGCTTGGACAAAGCTCCTTTTCACACGCCAGGCCACAAACAGGGACGTGGGATCCCTGCCGACTTGCGGACCTTTTTGGGAGAGAACGTCTTCCGGGCAGATCTGACCGAGCTGCCAGAGGTGGACAACCTCCACGACCCCGATGGGGTGATCCGAGAGGCCCAGGAGCTGGCGGCAGCAGCTTATGGAGCGGATCGCAGTTGGTTTTTGGTCAACGGTTCCACCTGTGGCGTGGAAACACTGGTGATGGCGGTGTGCGATCCGGGAGACAAGATCCTCTTGCCGCGCAACTGCCACAAATCCGCCATTGCCGGGGTGATCCTCTCTGGGGCGGTGCCGGCCTATATCGAGCCGGATTTTGACCCGGAGCTGGGCATTGCCCACGGGATTACCCCAGCCGGTTTGGAGGGGGCCTTGGCGGAGCATCCCGATGCCAAAGGCGTTTTGGTAGTCAGCCCCACCTACTACGGGGTCTGCTGCGATGTGCAGGCTTTGGCCTCCATCGCCCATGCCCATGGCCTACCGCTATTGGTGGACGAGGCCCACGGGCCCCATTTTGGGTTTCATTCGGAATTGCCCATTTCAGCCTTGGAAGCCGGTGCGGATCTGGTGGTGCAGTCCACCCACAAGGTGATCTCCGGCATGACGCAAGCCTCGATGCTCCACCTGCAGGGATCCCGTATTGACCCCAACCGGGTGCGCAACATTCTGCAACTGCTGCAATCGACCAGTCCCAGCTATGTGCTGATGATGTCGCTGGATGTGGCACGGCGGCAGATGGCACTGGAGGGAGAAGCCCTGCTGGGCCAAGCCTTGGCTTTGGCAGATCAAGCCCGCGCCCGTCTCAACCGCATCCCCGGCTTGCGCTGTTTTGGCCCAGAGCGTATCGGCTCCACCCCTGGTTTTTTCGATTTCGACCGCACCCGTCTCACGGTAACGGTGACAGAGCTGGGGTTGTTCGGCTTCGATGCTCACGACTGGGTTAACGATCACTTCCACGTGCAGCCGGAGATGTCCACCCTGCACAATGTGGTCTTCATTGTCAGCATCGGCAATACCCAGCGAGACATTGACCGCCTGGTGGAAAGTTTCGCCGCCCTGTCGCAACATTTTCAGGGATCCCGCCCATCCAGAGCGGCAATGGAAAAAATGCAGCGGCTGGCACAACTGCCCCGTCCTTGCTTGCCACCACAACGGCTATCACCCCGGGAGGCTTTTTTTGCTCCCATTCAGCGGGTGCCTTTCCAAGAAGCAGTGGGCCATATCTGCGCCGAGATCATCTCCCCCTATCCACCTGGGATCCCGATTTTGGTGCCGGGAGAAGAGGTGACTCAAGAGGCGGTGAACTATCTGCTGTTGGTGCATGAGGCAGGCGGCTTTATCAACGGCCCAGAGGATGTGCGCCTGCAGACCCTGAAAGTGGTCAAGGCAAGGACCTAATGCTCTCCTAGCGGGCTTATGGACGGGTTTTTGCCGTTTGCGCTGGGGGGAGCAGCGGTAGGGAGTTTGCCGGAGTGCCGGGGCGGCGGGCTACCTTCACCCGATCCACCCGTGGCCCCTCCATGCGCACCACCTGAAACTCCATCTCTTGGTAGGTGAACTTTTCCCCAGCACGTGGGATCTTCTGCATGTGGTAAATCAGAAAGCCCCCCAGCGTTTGGTAATCCTCGTGCAGAGGCAGGTTGAGTCCACAGCGCTCGTTGATCTCTTCAACATCCAACTGAGCCTGGATGAGCAAGGTATTTTCGTCGAGTTCTTGAATGTCCGGCTCCTTGGTGTTGGGATCCGGGCCATCGGAGAGCTTGCCGACAATCTCCTCCACCAAGTCTTGAATGGTGATCAGGCCCGCCGTGCCGCCAAACTCATCCACCACTACCACCATCGGCCAGTGGTGCTGCCTCATTTCGGGCAACAGTTCGGCAATCGGCTTGTTCTCCGGCTCAAAGTGGGCCTCGCGGATGAAGTTGGTGATGGGGCTGTGCAAATCTATGGATCCCTTGGCCAACTGGCCGATCAACTCCTTAACGTGGATCAGCCCGCGGATGTCATCCAAAGACTCGCCGTAGACCGGGTAACGGGAGTGTCCTGATTCGGCCACCTCGGCCAGCACCTCTTGCACCGTTGCAGTTTCCGGCACCGCGTCGATGCTGGTACGCGGGATCATCACCTCGCTGGCCACCGTCTCGCCAAACTCGAAGATGTTGCTCAACAGCTCTCGCTCTTCCGCCTCAATGTTGCCCGACTCCACCGAGGAAGCGATCAACAGTTGCAGCTCCTCCACCGTCATGGTGCTGTAAAAGGAAGTGGCCTCGGGGATGCGGACGCCCAAGATGCGCAGCACACAGCGGGAGGAGAAGCGGAGCAGCTCGACAAAAGGATGCAAGAAGCGGCTTACCAAGCGGTTGAGCCAGGCTAGTTGCAGCGCAATCGGCTCCGAATAGAGAATGGCCAGAGTCTTCGGGATCAGCTCCCCTACCACGATCTGAAAATAGGTGAGCAGCGAAAACACCAACACCACTGCCACCCCTCGAACAAGGGCCGGATCCAGGTTCTGAAGCCAAGCCAACTGCCTCAAGGCCAGAAACAGCGTCGGCGCCACTTGCGTAGCCCCAATCCAGCCCAACAACACACTGGCCAGGGTAATGCCCAACTGGGTGGTGGAGAGGGCATATTCCAGTTGTTCCTGGGCTTTTTGCACAAGAGCTGCCTGCCGGTTCCCTTCGCTGGCCAACTGCACCATGCGGGAGCGCCGCGCCGATACCAAGGAAAACTCGACTGCGACAAAGAAAGCGTTGATGACTAGAAGACCGATGACCCAAAGGAGACTAAGCGACGCATCTCCCCACGAAAGCTCGGTGTTGGGGAAAGCAGCCGTCGAGGCTAAAGGGGGGTCGTCCATCAGGGGGAGCAGCAAGACGGATAGACAGCATTCTAGCTCAGACTGACTCGGCCACCTGTCCTCGGCCGGCAGTCGAACTGGTTTCAGCTATCCGTCAACTATCGATGACGCCCTCTCCATGCCCAAAATGCAAGGGATCCCCGGCTTTCGCAGTTCTCATTCATCAAGCAGTAACAGCTACAACCTTTTCCGGCAACGCTCACCCCCGCCTAGGCAAGGGCACCTCCTGAGTGCTAGTCGTCGATATCGACAATGTCACCGGTAGTGGCGTCGATCTTGACTTTAATGTCGTTGGTAAATTTCACTTCCCAAACTAGGCGCCCATGTTTAAGCTCCAACTCATCTTTTTTGATCATTTTTTGATCACGGCATTGGGCACGGCAGATCGAGCGATCTGAATGGCTTCCTCAATGGGGATAGGCGGAGCAGAAGATTGGGCAAAAGCAGCCCTCCGGCTCCCACCCGTCGACAGCATCGGGCTAGCGGGGGACAAAATGCCAAGCAAAAGTAAGGCAGCAATCGAAAGTTTTGCAGGCTTTATTTACAGCTGCTTGAGCAACCACCTCCTTACCCTACCACCCTGAGACCAAAGAAGCCTTGCCACAAGGAGCATTGCTGCCTTCACAAGGAGTTCACCCCCTTTGCGTCATAGGGTGTAGTTGCTCGGCCCCTCTTCAGCTACGAACTGTTTGCTTCTCCAATCCAACCCTCTCGGAAACTGACTGGCTAAACAACGCTGCTGCGGGGGAGCATGACTCTAGTCAATGATACGCTGGACTATACTGAAAATAATGTACAGTATGTTCAGTATGGCTGCTTGGTATGGCTAGGTATGTAAAACCGAGAGAAGCGGCGGATTATTTTGGGGTGTGTCTCCACACTTTGAGGCGATGGGAACAGAAAGGCTGGATCAAGGCAATACGTACACCATCCGGTAGGGCGAGAAGGTATGACCTCGACAGCTACATCAAAACGCCAAAAAAAATCAAACGAGTCGTTTTGTACGCCCGAGTCAGCAGCCGAGAGCAGAAACCAGACTTGGAGAGACAGATTGCAAGACTGGTTAACCTCTATCCTGGAGCCGAAGTGGTCGGAGAGGTTGGCGGCGGTCTCGACTTCAAAAGACCAAAGTTCCTTGCCTTATTGGAACGAGTTCGTGCGGGAGATGTCGGAACAATTGTGGTCGCTCATCGGGATCGACTCTGCCGGTTTGGATTTGAGTTCGTTGAGTGGTACTGCCATCAATACGGGTGCGAAGTCTTGGTTCTCGATGACGATCACCTTTCTCCTCAACAGGAACTGGTTGAGGATATCCTCGCCATCCTGCACTGCTTCAGCAGTCGGCTCTACGGACTCAGAAAATATCGGGCTGCAATCGAGAAAGATACGGATTTATCCAGAGCTGGCGCTGGCTAAAGTTTGGAAGCGGTGGCAAGCGGCGTGCCGGTACTGCTACAACCAAGCGATTGCCTATCAGCGTCAGCATGGCGCCCCAAAAACGGCCAGAAAGCTGCGGGACATCATCCTGCGCTCCGACCTGCCCGGGTGGGTGAAGGACGCCCCCTGCCACATCAAGCAGAACGCGGTCGTCGAGGCGTGGTTGGCGTTTCGCCGAAGCAAAGACGCGAGGTTTCGCAGTGTGCGAGACAGGTCGCATACGCTGCAATTCAACGCCGGCAACTTTCGCAATGGAACGTGGTATCCGAAACTCACCCGAGGCCTGGCGTTCCGTGCATCCGAGGAGATGCCCAGAGAATGGGCACGCGGAACTGAGCTAATGCGGGTGAAAGACAGATGGTATGCCATCTTCCCTGAGCCCGTGAACGAGCAGTGTTCGTTAGCAAAGGGGGTTGTTGCGCTTGACCCTGGAGTAAGAAGCTTCTTCACAGGGTTTGATGGGGCAGGTTTTGTAAATATTGCCAAGGGGGACTTTGGTAGAATCGCTCGGCTGTGCTACCACCTAGACGACCTGCAATCTAGGCTGAGCAGAGCACCGAGACTCAAGCGTAGGCGAATGCGGCAAGCGGCGTTTCGTCTGCGGGAGAGAATCAGGAACTTGGTGGACGAGTGCCATCGCAAGGTAGCGGCGTTCCTAACGGATAACTACCGATTGATATTTCTCCCCACTTTCGAGTCAGCCAAGATGGTTGCCAAGGCGGGGAGGAAGTTTGGTAGCAAGACGGCGAGGGCGATGCTCACCTGGGCGCACTATCGGTTCAAGCAGTTCCTGAAATTTCAAGCCCAAAAGAAAAACGTGGTTGTCGTGGAAGTATCGGAAGCGTACACCAGTAAAACCTGTACCAAGTGCGGGCACATCCACACTAAGTTGGGTGGCGCAAAGGTGTTTAGATGCCCAAAGTGCAACCATAGGCTACCACGAGATTGGCAAGGCGCTCTGGGTGTTATGCTCAGAGCTTTGCGGGATACCGCCTTTCTGTTCGGAAACGGACAGAATGCTATCGCTTCACCGCTGAGCAGTAATGCTCAGCAGTGTTCGGCGTAAATGTATCAGCTCCCGGCACTGCACGAATCGGTGATAATATTCCTACCTCTCATTCCTACCCCGGTGGGTGCCGACCATGCCAGATTTTCTGCCCTACGCCTACTTTCAGGGCCAGATTGTCCCCTTTGCTGAGGCGAAGATCTCCATTGCCACCCATGCTCTGCACTACGGGACAGCGGCGTTCGGCGGCCTACGCGGGATCCCTGATCCGCAAAACCCGGATCAAGTTCTGGTGTTCCGTCTGGATCGCCATTGCCGACGACTGAGTCAAAGCGCCCGCCTGCTCTGTTTTGATCTCCCTGCTGAACGGATTGAGCAGGTGATCGTCGAGCTGATCCGAAAAAACCGTCCCTCCACGTCTTTCTACATCCGCCCCTTGGTGTACACCTCCGACCTAGGCATCTCGCCGCGGCTGCACAACATTGAGAAAGACTTTTTCGTGTACGGCTTGGAACTGGGGGACTACCTCTCGCCAGAGGGAGTCAGTTGCCGCATCAGCTCTTGGGCCCGGCAAGAGGATCGCAGCCTACCATTGCGGGGCAAGATCACCGGCGCCTACATCACTTCCTCTTTGGCCAAAACCGAGGCGGCGCAGGCTGGCTATGACGAGGCCATTTTGATGAACTCCCAGGGCAAAGTGAGCGAAGCCTCGGGCATGAACATCTTCATCGTGCGCAATGGCGTGCTGATTACCCCCAGCTTCGACCAAGACATCCTGGAAGGGATCACCCGCGACAGTGTCCTCACCCTGGCCCGCGACCTGGGGATCCCTACCCAAGAACGGCCCGTTGACAAATCGGAGCTATTGATTGCTGACGAGGCCTTTTTAACCGGCACTGCTGCCAAGATTACGCCCATCCGCCAGATTGAGCAGTATGTCCTGCCCCCCTCCCGCCCCATCACCGAGCAGTTGCGGCAGAAGCTGACGGCAATTACCGAAAATCGGGATCCCGTCTATGCCCATTGGGTGAAGGTGATCCCTCTGAAAGAAAGCTAGTCCCTAGTCGAGGGGAGAAGCGTCATTATTAAACTGAGCACTCTAGATGGGTAGAGGGGGATCCCTTGCACGAAATTTCCATCACCTGGGCCGACTACCACCGCAAAATCGAGGAGTTGGCCGTCAAAGTCTACGAAAGCGGGTGGGAATTTAACCAAATCGTCTGTATTGCCAAGGGGGGGCTGCGCATCGGCGATACCTTGGCCCGTCTTTTCGACCTGCCCCTGGCTATTCTCTCAGCCTCTTCCTACTCTGGGCCCGGTAACCGCCAGCGGGGGCAACTGACCTTCTCGCGGGATCTAGCCATGACCACCGCCAACCTGGGCAGCCACGTGCTGTTGGTGGACGATCTGGCAGACTCTGGCATGACCCTAAAGCGCTCTGTCCACTGGCTCAAGCACCACTACGGCTTCTACATCGAGGAGATCCGCACCGGCGTACTGTGGTACAAGGCCGCCTCCGTCTATCAACCCGACTACTATGTGGACTATTTGCCGGATAACCCTTGGATCCACCAGCCCTTTGAGCCCTACGAGCAGATGACGCCCCAGCAGCTGATGCAGTTGCTACGCTCTTCCGGTTAACTTTTCTTTATCACCTCAGGGCTCTAACCAGTAGGAAACTCGAAGCGGGGCAGCTTATCCAGGGCAGGCTGGATCCCTGCGGGGATTCGCTCGTGAGTAAGGGGGTAGTAGTAATCAACCCGAGCCAGTAGTCGCTTCCACTGCTCAGAGTTAAGAGTTTTAACCAAAGAAATAGACGGCTCAACACTTAACTCGTGTCCCAAATCCATAAGCTCGATAGTAACGTTAGCTGCTGCGGCTTCCAGAACTGACTCCGCCATCCCGTAGTCTGGCTCTGCAGACACGATCAAAGCGTAATGCTGAGGATTGGAACTAAGCAGAATAGACTTTAGTAAAGGCTCCAAGCTTGCAGTAACTGATTCCCGAAGATTTGGATCCCAATCGGGAAAAAGAGCTAGATTAATCTGGCTTAGATAAATCCCTAAAGTAGTAAAACTCAGTTGCTCTGCGGAAGCAGGCGTCAAGCTTTGCTTCTGGTGTTCCAGCGAGGCATCGCTAAACTTTAAGCTCATTTCAATTTTCTCATCTTCAGTGGTCAATAGTACATGCCTTCCCTCTCTTTTACTATGGCTGGTTAGGTGTATGATAGAAATAGGAGTGTGAGGTAGGTAAGGCTCAACAAGTAGGTTTTGCCTTGGATCCCATTTTGGCAGTCCGTAGTGACAAGTCCAATTGCAATAGGCAGGTAGAAGTTCTGTTTCCTTAAGTAGCCCATCTAGATAGACCGCTACATTTAGAGCGAGTTGATCGGTTATGATAGAAGGTCTTCTAGCTAAAGCTTGAGAAAGCCGAAAGTCCCAAAGATCCCAGTGCTTGGCAGTATAGGACATTGCAAAAACACCAGCATTAAGGAGGGGGTACGTATGTAAGTCCTCGACACTCAGACTGGGAAAGTGGTATCTGTAAGCTTCACTAAGATCAATTAGGTAATCTTTTGGGCCATAGAGTAATCTATTCCCTCGGTCAATCTCCGGAACAATAGCTAGCCCTCGCTTTTTGCTTCGCTGGATGAGCAAGTCAATCCCGAACCAATCCTGAACCCAAGCATCTGCGTCAATCCAAATATAAACTTCATAGTCTGGAAAGTACCTACGTAGCCGGGGCCGAGCTAGTAATCCCCGCAGATAAGAAGGCACACTCTCAACTCCAGCAAAGTTATAGTTCCAATCCGGCTCAACAATGTAATTGACGTGTTTTGAAAGCCAGTCTACTTGCTCAGGGGTACAGCCCAAATCGAAGAAGCCTATCTCAACAGATTTACCCTGCTCCTTACCTCGGATGGAAAGAACAGTTCCCTGCACTAGATCGAAGAACTTGGAGTCGGCTGCGGTGATAATAACTACTGATTTCATACCAAAAGATAGTTAGGGAGATAGGAATTGCCTAGAACCAGACAACTTTTTTTATTTTAATTTAATTTACTTGGTCGCAATTATGTTTAGACTAACAGGTTTACCGAAAACAACCATTTCACTACAGTCATTAAATAAGCCGAACCGATCTACCTTGCGGATAATCCGAAAGCCTGCCTGAGTCAGCAACATGAACAGATATTCCCACGAGAGACCAACTTTGTGATAGTCATACTCATCTGTCTGTCCACCAAACATCATGCGCATAATACTAAATCGCTGCTCGGCGGAAGCTCCTTCCTCTATATAAAGGTGACAAAGAGTAGGTAAGTCAGGAACACTAATCATTAACTGGCCACCGAAATGTAAAACTCGATGCCACTCTTTGAGAACAACAGGCAATTCTCGCACATAGTCGAAGTGCTCCAGAACGTGGGAGGCGTAGATGGCTTCTACGGAGTTGTCTTCAAATTGACTGAGATCCATAGCGTTGCCAACGTAATCCACGTACTCTCTTGGTTGGATGTCTAGGATCTTCCAGTCTGGATGGGGATCTTTTCCCCCTATATGAAGGCGGATACGCTGACTGACCTGGAGTCTAGGTTCACCCCCGTCTAGAGGAGGAACCTGGTCGATAATCTGATGTTTATGAGCCAGATCAAAATAGGTTTTTTCAATAGCCATAGCCAAACGTTTTGGATCCCAGATGATCGACTTACTGTAGGACTCTCGAATAGTCTGTTTGGCCTTGGCCAGTCGCTCTGGATTGTTAGCCAGCTGGATTCCTCGCTCAATAAATTCTTCAACTGACCAGGTAATACAGTCATCAAGACCTATATTCCTAAGTAAGCTATAGCTCATTCGACCATAGTAATGGCGACCTACCAAGGTGAGAACTGGCACGCCCATGTAGAGGGCTTCCATAGTGTGGGTTGCGCCTGTGTAGGGAAAGGTATCGAGAACAAGATCCACCAAAGCTAGTTGGCCCCGGTGCTCTTCCACGCTGCTTGCTTGAGCTAGAAAACGGACGCGATCCAAAACATCCAATTCCTTAGCTCTTTCCTGGTAACGCCTGATAACTGTGGCAATTTCCCCTGAGCCTTTGACAATTAGGATACCGTTAGGTACGGCTTTTAGAATCTGCAGGTGAGCATCAATGCATTCAGGGGTGCGCTTGTAGGCACTGGCCGCAGTTAGAAGAACAATATCTTGCGGATCGATTCTCAGCTTAGCTCTGAAATCTATCTCATCAGCGGGCAGGACGTCCAGATAGTCCACAGCACAGTAGCTAGGCAAGCGGATAATTTTTTCATGGTAATCGGCCTGTGCATCTTCAGGAAGGATATAGGGATCGGCGAAAAAGTAATCAAATTCCGGCAAACCGACAGCATCTCCGCCAAGCCAACCAATTTGGATAGGAGCGGCCCGCAAAGCTGCTACGATGCTGGCATCGTGACTGGTAAGGGAGTCCATAAAAACCATGATATCGATGCGATCCTCACGCGCTTGAGCAGCTACTTGAGGCGGCTTGGTTTCTCCTGGAAAAAAGCGAAAATGGAGATTTTCGTGAGAGCGAAACTTTTGATACATATTGTCATGACTGGCCATATCTTCATTTTTCCACCCCTGGTAGTAGTAGTAGACAACGTCCAGAAGATCGCGAGATAGGTTCCTGAGAGTAGCCTCACTGAGAAAGCCAACCGAGTGCCGATGAAAGCAGTTACCCAGAAAGCCTACCCTCAGCTTTCGCTTAGTTCTGCCAGATCCGCAGTAGTCTTGCTGATTCTTCTGCCAATATTCCGACCAAAGAAAGTCTCGCTGAGAAGCCATTAAGCTTAGGCAGTCGTTAAAGATTCTACCACCAATTTGTTGGTAATGACGAATCAGAGAGCGATCGTCAGTTAGATAACTCCAACAAAAGCAAACTCGAAACAGAATGGCTTTAGCAATCGTTAGACTCTCGAGTAGATTTTCATCGTTAATTCTTAGTGATCCTAAGTCGGCTTCCCTCGATAAAATTAAGTCTATGATTTTCTGGATAACAAGGTTTATCCGTTCTGGCTGGGTAGCATGGATCAACTTTTCCAGCGATTCTGATAGAAGGGATAGACGAAGAGTAAAGTTCTCTTGCACCTGTGAGCTCTCGGCCGCCGTGATGAGAGCTTCTCCTAAAATGGAATAGCCATCACTGGTAGAGTTCTGGAAGAAGGCGCGGGCTGCCCTCTGAAAAAAGTCACCGATTAAGTCCTCTATCGTCCACAAACCTTCATAGCGCTTCGCCTGCTCGGGATCCACCGCATTGGCTAGCTGGGCCAGCAAAGCAGCAAATCCGGATTTCTGGTCCTCCAAAAGACGAGCTTGTAAAGCTGTGGCCACCTCAAAAAACAAGCTCAGGTAGCCGTCATCCCATAGCCGCGCGAGCAATTCAGTAAGGAGTGGCTCCTGAGTAATATCGAGGCTCTTCTCGCCGCCTAGGCTCTCCAGTAGGGCTTGCCCATAAAAGCCAACTGCCAGCTCATCCTCAGCTTGCAGGGCCCGCATCAGCAAAACTTGGGTGTTGTCCCGCCGGCTTGGATCCAGCTCAAAGGCCATCTCCCGCAGCTTTAGACAAGCCTGAAGACGCTGCTGTGGATCCTGCGTGGGGCTATTTTCTAGACGGCCTGCGAGGGATAGTAACAAATCCAAGACTTTCTCCTGGGACAGGATCCCTGCCCTCACCAGAGGCGTGTAGAGCTGGTAAGCAAGGCTCAGCTGGCCAGCAGCCAAGGCCTGCTCCAGCGCTGACAAGGTAATTGCCTCTGGCTCAGAGGGGGAAGCCAAATCATTGGCTGAGGAGAGGTCAAAGAAACCCCACAGGAACTCCCGCCAATCCTTTGCGCCTTGCTCTCGGTAAAAAGCCACCAACCACTCCACAAAAGCATCGGGAGACTGCTGAAGCAGTTGCTTGGCTTCTAGGATCCGGGCTTGCAGCGTAGGGTTCATAGGCTGAAGGAAGAGCATGACTCTAGTCAATAATAAGCTCAACTATACTGAAAATAATGTATAATATGTTCAGTACGGATTACTACCAGTTGATCTTTCTGTTTACTTTCGAGTCTGCCAACATGGTAGCCAAAGCAAAGCAGAAAATTGGTAGTAAGACGACACGGAAACTGCGCTTTGGGTATTCTACTCAAAGCTTTGCGGGATACCGCCATTCTGTTTGGACTTCGTCCCGCTAACGCGAATGGAAACAAACAGAATGCTATCGCTGCATAGTTGAACAGTGATGTTCAGCAGTGTTCAGCGTAAATGTATCAGTGCTAGTCTTAATCTGCCATGCTGAGGCCGGCTCAGCTAAACCACTGACCTGTGTCAGGCTCATCTGGCAAAAATCCGCAATTGCGCCAGGGAGCAGGCTGTTATGAATCGCCCTTGAGCGGGGTAAGTTAGCACTAGCAGGTGAGCTGCACAGTTAACTCTCTAGTTTGCTAAAGGATCTGGTACTCATGAGCGCAAAGTCTCGTCAGTCTCTGTTGCGGGCCAAACTGGCTCAGCAAATTCTCTCCAAAGCCAAGGGCTTCACCCTGATTGAGCTGTTGGTGGTGATTGTAATTGTGGGTGTGCTGTCTGCAGTGGCAATCCCGCAGTTCTTAAACCAAGTGCGCCGCTCCCGCACTGCTGAAGCTCAAGCAGCTCTCACGGCAGTGGGTCGTGGTTCTGAAGTCTATCGCCTAGATGTTGGCGTGTACCCGAACACCTACACCAGAATTCAGTTCGGATGTCCTACCACTAGTGGGGCTGATTCCTGCGGCGCTAGGGGCGATAAGTTTATGAATGACCCGTGGAGCGCTCCCAATTACGAAACACCAGTGGCCACCGTTACTTCTTCTACTGCGCCTCAGGGGATGCGCTGGGACACCACTGCTGTCACGGGTGCAAGCCGCTACGTTAACGCTTCTGGCAACAGAATTCAATGCACCATTGGGCTGGGATCACAGGAGACAGCTGTGGCTACTCTGTCTACCTTTGTTGGTAAGAGCTGCAACGTCTTTGACTAGTTTCTATCTCTACTTTATGTACTCCGTGGCTCCCTGTGGGGAGCTTTTTTATTTCAGTTGCTCCAGTCTCCCTCAAGAGTAGGCAAGGGCTCTAGGCTAAACCAGTGAACTAGAGCGAGGACAGTAACTGTGATGGGTAGGAGATGCGAGTAAGAATACCCTTTTCGATGAGGTTCTGGTTGGTTTCAGGACTGCTGTAAAGTATGAACTCTTGATAAAGAGCTGCCATGCAAGTTCTATCTCCTGAGCAATAAGCGTCCCGTGAGGCCAAGTGAAAGGGAACCCGAATAGGATTAGACTTTGAGCGCCACCAGTAGTCGGGAAAGTTTCCCAGTTGAGCATACTTTTTATAGTAGTTTTGAAAGCCGCAGTTTAAGTAGTGTAAAATAGAGGGGAATGATGTTACCAAGGTATGACATTCTGGAATATCAAAGCTATGTACGCTATTGGGTAAGAGAGTGGGATGGATCCGAGCTGCTGACTTTCCATTTTGATAAGCTAAAAAGTATTGACTCTTGCCGGAAACTCTCTGAAACTCAGTACAGAGTCCTGGCTCTAAGGCAGCAGGGTTTTTCTTAAATAGAGTGACATCGCGAAAATAGTCCTCGACTTCAAATACTTCAGGAGCTGCTTCGTGGTTTAGGAACGTAACCTGGAATATATCGTCGCTTACTTGATCAAACCAATCCAAAGCCATCATCTGGCCAGGATAAAAAAGCTCATCTCCATCAATATGAAGAATCCAGTCCATGCCCTGATCCAGGGCAAGTTGTATAGCCGTTTCTACGTTAAGGATCTGACGAGCCATGACCTCATAGCCAACATGAGGGCCATATTTTGGGTAGAGAACATTCCCCAATGCTTGTTGGACTTGCAAAGCTTCATCGTTGGGAATAGCCGTTACATCGGAAAACTGAAGTGCCACCTGAATAGCGGGATCCTCTGGATCGTCAAAGAAGATATAAATATGGGCAATTCCAAGGGCAAGGTGATAGCGAATGAACGACTCCAAGCACACGCCTGGATCCCGAACAGTGGTAATTATGCAAACTCTGGCCATGGTGGAGCTGCAAGCCTTTAGGTGAATTGCTTGGCTCCTAGCCAAGTATTGATAGTGAAGCGGCTATCGGCAAAGGCTTGGCTAGGGCTAAATACCGGCAGGATTTCATGTAGGCAACTGCTGGAGAAGAAGACGATGCTGTTATTTGTAGGGGTTACCTCATCGTATGCCCCGTGCAGGATTGGTGGATGAGGTTTTTGCCTTTGGGTATCGTAGATGCGCAGCTCACCTCCTCGATAAGGCTTTGGCTCTTTGTGGAAGTAATATACGCAGCTCACCTGGCGGAAGGCAGTTTGTGGGTAGGAGTTATCGGTGTGGGCGGTAAAGAAGCAGCCATCATGGCTGGCAATCATCTCCATCTCAAAGATTTGAATGTCAAAGTTCTCAATGCCTAGCTCAGCAAAAATCTGGGGAGCAACAGCCGCAATTTTTTCTCGCAGCAGGGATCCATGCTCCTGAAAGTAAGCGAAGTCCAGCCTCAGGGAGCGGCGAAATTTTAGTGACTCTGCCTCGGTGTTGCTCTTGCTGTAGCTCTTGGAAGGGATAAACTTGTCTTGGTGGGTAATGGCATGTTGGAGAATGGCTTGGTTGAGCTCTTGAGGCAGGAAGTTATCCAGCTTGATGTATTTACAGGGGTAAAACCGGTTGGGTTCTGAGGGATCCGGCTGGGTAAAAGTCAGGAATACCGGGTTAGCTGCCAGCAGTGATCCAGGGCCAATTGCTTGGATGTGAGCGAGATCCTGCTCGGTTAACCCTTTGTGCTGGGGATCCCAAGTGAGGAGATGGATCCCTTGGCCTAGATTGGGCAAAATCTTCTGCAGGTGAAAACTGGGATCCACCCCCATCAAATCTAGGTTGGCTTGGGCTATGGCTCCGTAGCGGCAATGGTTGACCAAGTATAGGGCTGAGTCGGCCAAGTAATCCCGCAGTAGCAAAGACTGAAGCAGACAGGTACGGTAGTCCGTGAGTTCAGTCCAGAAACAAACGCCAATCTGGGTCTCTGGGAAACATTGACCGAGATCTGCCAAAAGGGCAGGAATGGGGCCTTCTAGGAGTAGAACCCGTTCTTCTAATCCCAACTGAGAAATTTGGGTTTGGATATCTTCTGTGCTGATTGACTTTTCGGATGAGCTCTGTAGGGGATTCCGTAGAATCACTGCTAACTTTTCAGGATAGCGAAGCATTGCCTGCAAAACAGCTGCGGACTCTTCCCAGCCAATCTGGCAGAAGATTTGCTGGCTAGGAAGGCAGGCTAAAGCCCAATCTAAGAGCTGGGTGAGACTCTGAGCTTGCTCCAGTTCTAGGAGAAGATCCTGAGCAAGGTCTTGGCAATCCATGGGGAGGGATCCCTGACGTCTGCTCTAGCTTAATGTACCCGGATCCACCCCCAGTTCTCACAACTTTTAGGCCAGGCGCTCAGCCCTTTGCTGCTCCAGTTCAGCCTTGGCAGGCATCAGTTCCCCAGCGGCAGTGGCCCACAGAATCCAGGTGGCCTCCTACCCTCCCACTTCGCTGGGTACAGCCTCAAAACCTCGCTCGGCATGGGTGGTGGAGATGAGCAAGTCCATCTGGCACGTGTGCCGCCAGCTTTCCATGGGTATGCCATTGTCGTAGGAGAGCTCGTCTTGGGTAGGGGCCATCCAGGCAGGTAAACTGGATTCGGCTCTTGCAGACAGGGATCCATGGGGTCGCTTATAACCTATGCTCGGCTTATCGTTTTCCAGGGCAACAGAGATCCCTTGTTGTTGTGTCCAATCCTAGTAGCCTGTAGGAGCTAGAAGAACCTGCCGCTCAACTTGGGGAGTCGAGAAATGCAAGACATCAAGGCCAATGCTCCGCGAATTCTCCTCAATTGGCCAACTCCGCCAGACTATATCCCGCCCCCGCAGCTTTCAGATCGGCAGGTCAGTCTTTGCCCCAAGAGGAAAGCCAAGGGCTTTGGACTAAACTTTGTCAATCTCTCTAAGGAATTGGTGGAGTGCCCAGAGGAAGACTATGACCTCTATGACTTTGTGCAGCAGTCTGAGCAAATTACAAATAAGGAGTTTGACCTAGTTGTTGTTTGGACTTCGAGCTTCGACTACAGCAATCCTCTTAATACCAAAAAGTTTGGCTGTCCAACTGTTTTACTGGCTGGAGACACCCACCACTGGGAGTTTCCCATCAACCATCTCTTGGCCTACTGGGCTACTGAAGGCTTTGATTACGTCGCTACTGCCTATAACTTCCAGCATTTGCACTGGTTTGCCGCAGCAGGCGCTGAGAATCTTGCCTGGTTGCCTCTTATCTCCATGCGCACTGTTACCCACGATTGGGTGGAAGATAGAGAAAATCAAGTGGTCTTTATCGGCCAACAGGGATCCCGCCATCCCAGGCGTTGCCGGCTGGTTCAAGCCATAAAGAATGCAGATTTGCCCATCCTCATCAAAACAGCCAACCGCCAAGAGGCAGCCAAATGGTTTGCCCATTCTCTGATTTCCTTTAACTGCAGCCAAAATGGGGATCTGAACTTAAGGAACTTGGAAGTGATTTCCGCGGGGGGCTTTCTGCTTACTGACCAGCTCTCCTTCGCCTCAGGATTGGACGAACTTTTGGCGCCCGGCACCTACTGCGACGCCTACAACTCCGAAGCCCAACTCCTGGAGAAAATCCGCTACTACCTAGACCATCCCCAGGAGGCCATTCAAATTGCCCGCCGCGCTTATCACACTTTCGACCAACACTGGCATCCCCGCCACCGCATTCAGAACCTGCTGGACTGGGTGTTTGGGGGAGAGCTGCCGGAGCCCTTTCGTTACTCGCCCCGCTCTGATGTGCGCTACTTTGTCAGCACGGCCAGCTCTGCCTGGATAGACACACGACTAGGAATCTACGAGCCCATTCAAGAGCTGCATCGCGTGCAGGAGCGACTGAGGGTATTTGTTGGCCGAGGCTGTCCTGGGGTGATAGCCGCGGACTTGCTGGACTTGCCGCGGCTGGAGCTGTACGTGGAAGAGGGGTTTGGGGATCCGTGTGCCCTGCTGCAGCAGGTTGGAGTGCCCGAGCGAGTTCATGAGGTGAGGGGGGAGCCGAGCAGTTGGCCCAGCTTTGATGCGGTGGTGTGCACGGTGGGAGACTTGCAGCGGCTGGGGCGGCCTTTGAGAACCAGCTTTGCTTTCATCCTGGGAGAAGACACCCAGCTCCTCTTTGCCAATGCGGGAAACATAACAGAAAATTTTCTCATTTACTTAGTCCAAGGCCGCAGCTCCGTTCCGTCAGCTCGGCTGGGGGGGTACGAAGGCGTCGAGTACGAAGGAACGGTGGCCAGACTTAGTCGAGTCTATCAGCCTGCTGTTTCTGTTCTTTCTGATGTCAAGGTTGTCGTGGATGTGAGAGCGGGGGTGGGCGTGGCCAGCGCTTGTTTCAGAACTCTTCACCCTGAGGCGGCTATTCACTGTTTCGAGGTGGATCCCCTAGCTCTACACCTGCTGCGGCAGAATATTCTCAGCTTGGGCAACTGCTTTGTGCATTCGGTGGGGCTGGCGGGGCAGGATAGTTGCAGAACCCGTCGCCTCTGGCCGGAGGATCCTCAGGCCGAGTGGGGAGTGGAGCAGCTGCTCCCTTTCCGGGAAGCCAGGGCAGCCCTCAAGGAGTTGGGTTTGGAGCCCATCGATGTGCTCAGGGTGGCTACAGGTGGAGATGAGGTGGAGGTGTTGACCAGCTTGCAAGAGCAGCTCAAAGACATCAAGGTGATTTACGTGGAGTTTACTTCTGAGCAAGACCGCAAGCAGATTGACCAGATGTTGGATCCCTCTCATCTCCTCTGGCAGGGGGAGATTTCTCAAGGTAACTACGGCTGTCTCTGTTACCTGAGCAGAGCTTACGTTTAGGTAAAGTAGCTGAACAAAGTAAAAAAATGAGCCACGGAGCGGAACAAATACGACTCTCTCTCAGATCTAAGCTTCCTCTTTAGGTCTACCTGCATGTTATCTTGCCTGTAAAGTCATCTTATCCCCAACTGAACTGACTATAACTGGAAAAAACTATACTGAGCAGACAAGTCAGGAGAATTTCTAGCCATCTTGTAGTAGATGTCAGACTGGATACTTACAAACAAACTTCTGGCCGGGATCCGAGCTCAGCAAGCAGGAGATTTGCGACAAGCAGAAGCCATTTACTCCGAAATCTTGGCGGATTTTCCTGAGCAAGCCGACGCTTTGCACCTGCTGGGAACGGTGGCCCAGACCAAGGGGGATTTAGAATGGGCAGCTGCGCTAATTGCCGAGGCTATTGAGTTAAATCCTTGCGTAGCTCTTTATCATCACAACTTAGGCGTGGTCTACGAGTCTTCGGGCCAATGGGAGAAAGCCTTATCCTGCTACCAGCAGAGCTTAAACCTCAATCCCGATGCCACTCTTTCCGCCTTTCAAGCTGGCAAGATCCTCGTTAACTTACGTCGCTGCGAAGAGGCGATCCCCCTGCTCAATTCCCTGTTGGTAAACTCGGATCGAGCAGCAGGGATCCCTTTGGAAGAGGTGCATCTGAATCTGGCTATCGCCTACCGAGATCAAGGAGAACACGCTGTTGCCTTGGATCACCTGGAGAAAGCATTGGCTTTGGATCCCCAGTTAGAACAGGCTCGTTGGTTTTATCATCTCTACTTGCCGGCAGTCTATCAGAGTGAGGAAGAACTCAACTCCTTTCGTGCTCGCTTTATCGAGCATCTGGATTGTCTTATTGAGGAAACTCCCCTAGAAACGGAGGAGCAACGTCGCACAGCGCTGTGGGCATCAGGACTGGGAACCAATCACTACCTACAGTACCAAGGCTACAACGACCTGGATTTACAGAAAAAATATGCCCAGTTTTTTCAACGTATAGTCAACGCTTGCTATTCCCAGTGGAGATATCTTCCTCACCAATCCCAGCCAGAGGATCCCATCCGAGTTGGGTTTGCCTCAGCTTCCATGCGAGCTTGCTCTTACAGCCGCTTATCTCTGGGTTGGGTTAAGTACCTAAATGCTAATTGGATTGATGGACAGGCTAACTCGGAGCGAAAGTTTCAAGTCTTCGCCTATCACTTGGATCCCAGAACCGATTTCATGACAGACCGGTATCGTCAATATGCCGATGTGTTTCGACACATTCCCACCGGACTTGAGGATGCAGCCCGACAAATCCTGCAGGATCAGCTAGATATTTTGGTGTATTTGGAGATTGGTCTTTCACCTCTCATTCTGCAACTGGCTTCCCTGCGACTGGCACCGATACAGTGCTCCACTTGGGCTCATCCTATAACTTCTGGACTTTCTACGATTGACTATTTCCTCTCCAGCGATTTAATGGAGCCAGAGGATGCTCAAGAACATTATAGTGAAACCCTGATTCGTTTACCTCATTTGGGCACTTGCTTCGAAAAGCCGATTTTGCCTCAGCAAAAGCGCTATCGAGAGGATTTCGGCCTGCGCAGAAACGCAGTGGTTTACCTAGCTTGTCAATACTTGGGTAAATATCTGCCCCAATATGACTATCTTTTTGCCGCTATTGCTCAGCGAGTGCCCAACGCTCAATTTGTTTTTTTGGCTCTACCCAATGCTGCTATTGCCCGACAATTTCGGGAACGGCTCACCCGGGCTTTTTCTTTGTATGGCCTCAATGTAGAAGACCACTGCCTGATCCTGCCCGGATTGGATTATCAAGACTACTTGGATCTCAACCGCTGTGCCGATCTTATGTTAGATTCCTATGGCTGGTCAGGTGGGATCACCACCTTAGAGGCCGTTGCGGTCGGATTGCCTGTGATCACTTGCCCTGGAAAGCTGATGCGGGGGCGGCATACCTATGCCATTCTCAAAAGAATGGAGCTGGACAGCTTAATTGCCTCGGATCTGAAAAGCTATGAGGATTTGGCCGTAAAACTGGGATCCGATTCTGAGTTTCGCTACCACATGGCTGAGGAGGTTCGGCAGCGACGCGACCTACTCTTTGAAGATCGAGAATGTGTGGCAGCCCTAGCTCATTTCTTTCTCACCCTCACCAAGAAGCCCGACGCTGGTCGTGATTAGCCCACCGCGAAAAAGGGTTTTGCTCTGGATCCCTTCCTGAGGACAAAATTGGCTCAACGGCCCCACTACGCCCTTGAAGCTCCCTTCTCGAGGTCAACAGCGGAACAGCCCCCCCAGGCCGGTGCAAGCCTAAACGTGGGAAAATCCTGTCAGTGATCTGCATTTTGCTGAGAATTGCTCAGAGCATCGTAATCTAGAGGAACATTGACATCCGGTGTCCGGAGGAGTGCTTATGCTAGGACCAGCATCGAATGCTTCTAGAGCTCCGCAGGGATCCCTGCAGAGGCTGTTCTTGGGCCTTTTGGCCTCAGCTGCGGTTTTGGCAGGCTGTGGAGGAAGTGGAGGGAGTACAATACCGCCTCTGGTGAACGTCTGCGAACAAGCCTTCAGTCCAGGCCTTTTTGCATCGATTGGTCTGCGCCGACAGGGGGATAGGCGCAGTGGAACCTTGGGGCCGAATAGCCTTTTGGAGTATTATTTTGATGAGAGGGGCAATATTCAAAATGCCCGGGAATTCCCACCCCCTCCCGGCACGTTTACCTTCTATTCAGATGCGTTTCTTTACTTTCCCTCTGCAGCCAACGTTACCGGGGTTACAATCCGGCTGACCAGCCCGGTTTTCGACCCGCTATTGGTCATCGGCAGCTATGACAGCAACCGGAGATTGGATCCTGACGTTTTTGTAAATGATGATGCTGCCCCTGGCAACTTTACCACCTCTCAGCTAACCATCCCCGTGCGGCAAAACCGCTGCTACTTGCTCCGGGTGGAAAGCTACTGGGCGCAAAATGCCTCTCCAGCCGCTGGGCCGGGCAGCCCTGGGCGAGGCCCTTACACCATCGAAGTTGTGAGCGAAAGCTTTGCTGCTCCTCCTCCACCGCCTCAACGGCAACAGAAAGACGATAGGGAAGACGGCGGCGGCGGAGACCGAGGGGGGGGTGTCGGCCTCTAGCTCTGGCGGGTGAGCTTGATGGCAAAGTCAGCGCTGCCACAGGTGGCTCTGCCGCGAATCACGCGCCCGTCAGGGCTGACCGTGCCACTCCAAGCAACGGTTGGGGTACCGCTACCCCCTATCCTGCCGCTAACAGAAATTTGGTTGCCGATGAGCTGGCCGCTGCGCTCAGAAAAGCTGGGGGAGGAAACGCTGATCTGGTTGCCCTCCTGACGAATGGAGACGGTTTCCTGGACGCCAGCCGCAACATTGACCTTGCACAGGGATCCCTGCCAGATAAAAGATCCTCCCTCGTAAAGCCACTCGCCGCTGAGGGCCAGCTCTGCCGCAGGTGTTGGCGTTGCTGGGGCAGGTGTGGCAGTGGGAGTGGGGGATGGAGTCGGGGTGGGGGTAGGAGTACGAGGGACAAGCGGGGTGAATCGAGGGATAGGGGTAAGCGTCGGTGTCGGAGTGGGTGTTGGTGCTGGAGTCGGGGTGGGTGTCGGTCTCGGAGTGGGTGTTGGTGCTGGAGTCGGGGTGGGTGTCGGTCTCGGAGTGGGTGTTGGTGCTGGAGTCGGGGTGGGCGTCGGTGTCGGAGTGGGTGTTGGCGCTGGAGTCGGGGTGGGCGTCGGCGTCGGCGTCGGGGTGGGCGTTGGCACCGGAGTGGGTGTTGGTGCTGGAGTCGGGGTGGGTGTCGGCGTTGGAGTGGGAGCAGGTTCGAGTGTAGGTGTTGGGGTTACTTCAGCGGTAGGGATCGGATCCGGTTCTTCCCGGCTATCGCGGATCGTTGGGTGTGGCCACAGCAAAAAGGCGGCCAGCAAAGCCATAACGCCTAGGGATCCCCCGGCCAAAACCCACTTCAGGTTGCTGTCGGAAGGTTGCAGAACCGTTTGGGGGGCAGCTTGCCGCAGAGGGCGAGTGCGGGGAGTATCGGTTCGTGCCGGCGTGGCAGGGCGAGCGACAGGGGGATCCTGAACGGTCGGGAGAGCGTTGCTGGCTGGGATCACTGTGGAGGGCGTTTTGGGAGTTTCGCCCCCACTTTGGGGAGAGGGATCCGGTGTTTCCGGCGGAGCTTCTGCTGAGGAGGGTTCCCGCTCGGTGATGTAATAGGGGATCCCTGCACCTGGGGAGGGGGGAGAGACCGGCTCATCTTCGATGAGATCCAGATCCTCATCGCGGATATCTTCAAAGGCTCCAGAAGCCGATCCTGTATTGCGGGTGGCTTGGATCGGTGGCTTGGACTCAGAAGAGGGTGGAGCATCCTGTTGAGGCTTGGCACTGCCGGTGGGGATGATTACCGTGCTGGCTTGGCCACTAGAGAGTTGGGTGGTTGCCGTCAGGTCATAGGCTTGCAGCAGTCGTTCCCCTAGCTCCCGCATCGTTTGTGGTCGTTCGTCTGGGTTTTTTTTCAGGCAATCCATCACCACCGCTGCCAAGGGGGGTGGGATCGGCTGGGGGGCTGCCTTCGGGTTGATCTCGATTGGGCTTTCGTAGCAATGGGCGTGGATCCAGCTGTGCAGGGAGTCGGTTTCCAATTGAAAGGGCATAGATCCCGTCAGCATCTCGTAGAGCACTACCCCAAAGGAGTAGATATCCGAGCGGGCATCCAAGGCTTTGCCCCGTATCTGTTCGGGAGAGGCGTAGCGAGCTGTGCCGATAAATCCTCCCCCTTTTTGGGTGCCCAGGCTGAGGGTGTGATCCGCCAGGGTTTTGGCCACGCCAAAGTCGAGGATTTTCAGTTGGGGGATGAGCTTGCCGTTTTGAAAAACTTGCTCGATGAAGAGGTTGCTGGGTTTGATGTCGCGATGGATAACGCCTCGAATCTCGCGACCCTCTACCTTGGCCTGAAACGTGTGGGCAAAGTGCAGCCCCTCACAGGCCTGCAAGGCTAGTCGAACGGCTTGTCGAACCGGCAAAGCCCCTTTTTCTCGGATCAGCTTGCCCAGATCCTGCCCCTTGAGGTACTCCATCACCAAGTAGGCCTGCTCCCCCTCTTGGCCGTGATCCAAAACCTTGACGATGCGAGGATGCTGCCCCAGAAGGGTGCTAACGCGGATCTCTTCGGCAAAGCGACGGCGCAAGTCTGTCTGGAAGTCGCCCCGGCTCAGCAGCATGGGGGCATATAAGATCTTGACAGCTACCTCTTGGCCGTTGTTGTGTAAGTCTAAGGCGCGGAAGACGGATCCCATACCACCGCTACCAATTTCTTGAATCAGCTGGTAGCGGTTGCCCAAAATGCGGTTGGTGAGATCTGCGGTCATGGGTTTGCAGCTTGGAGAAGAGGAATTGCAGGGGGAATGTCCATACCATAAACCGAATTGCTGAGGTCTGCACCAGCCTACGCCGGTGGCTGAACTCAGGGATCCGGATTGGGGCCATCTGTTGGAAATGGCGGGGTTTTCGGTTGATTCTTCAAGGTGACTTCTCAGCTAGAAATCGCAGGAGCCCCGCCCTCTGTCCGTAGGACGAGGGTCGGGAGGAATGCGGAAGTTATGATAGAACCATGACCCAAGTCCTGACCGTCTCCTGCAAGCTCAAGGTGTCCCAGTCGCAAGCTGCAAAGTTGGATGCGACAATGGATGCCTTTGTGCAGGCGTTGAACTGGGTCAACCAAAACACACCAGAAAAAGTAGTCAACGCCGTTAAGCTTCAGTCTCTGTGCTACCGCGAAATCCGCGCCCGGTTCGGCTTATCCAGTAACTTGGCTCAGCAGGTCTGCAGACGGCTGGCCGGCGCCCGTAAAGTTGCACAACAGAAAAACCGCCCCGTCAAAGCGTTCAAAGGGGGCTTCGCTACCTACGACGCTCGTATCTTTTCGTTCCGCGAGAAAGACTGGACGGTGTCGCTGACCACGGTGGAGGGTCGGGAGCGCTTTGAGCTGGCGATTGGCCGCTACCAGAGAGAACAGTTGGCGGGCTCCAATCCCAAATCTGCCACTCTGGTCAAGCGTAAAGACGGCTCCTACTCTATTCAGATCTGTGTGGAAGCGGAGCCATCCCCACCGCAACGCACGGGTAGAGTGCTGGGGGTGGACTTGGGAAGGACGGATATTGCTCATACATCGGAAGGGGATAACTGGAATGGACAGCAGTTGAACAAAGTCCGAGACCACTACTCCCGGTTGAGGGCGGTACTTCAACGCAAAGCCAGTAAGGGCACACGCAGTTCGCGGCGCAGATGCCGTCAACTGTTGCAACGGCTGTCTGGCAAGGAGAGGCGCTTTCAGGCGTGGGTCAATCATCGCATCTCCAAAGCTATTGTCTCTAGGGCAAAGACTACAAACAGCGCTATTGCTCTGGAAGACCTGACAGGGATCCGGGAAAGAGTCAATCAACAGCCGCGCAGCAAAGCCGAACGGCGCAGGGCCAACAGTTGGGCGTTCTATCAACTCCGTCAATTTTTGGAGTACAAGGCTCTGCGTGCAGGGGTTGCTTTGATTCTGGTGCCGCCTGCCTACACGTCGCAGACCTGCCACCGGTGTTTGCACATTCATCCCGACCCTGCGCAATCCTACCGCAGTGGAAAGAAGTTTAAGTGTGGACACTGTGGATGGGAAGGGGATGCGGATTTGAATGGTGCGAATGTGATTGCGCTTTTGGGGGCTGCCGTAAACCAGCCTAGAGGCTCGTGGTTGGCTTGCCAACTGCAGGGCTACCGAAAGCCCGCCCTGTGCTGCGAAGCAGTCAGGGTCGGGTAGTTTACATTTACTTAACTGTTACTTAAAAGTTGTAGAAGAAAGCTCTGGCGGGGGCAGTGACGCTCAAGGGAGAGCTGCGGTGATCGGTTTCACCGTCCAAGAGAACATTTTCTGGTTAACTTTGGGGGGGATAGTCTGGATTATCCTGAGCAATCCCCAGCCTGAAGAAGGGGACAATCGACAGGGATCCCTTGATGAGGTCAGCCATGGACTTGGGCTTGGTGGTGATTGCCTACAAAGAGGGGGATCGGGAGAGCAAAGCCGCCTGCCAGAGGTGTGCGGAGCAGTTGCGCCGGCGCGGTGTTACGGTGTTGACAGCTCCCACTGGCTTGCACCACAACCCCTACCCAGTCTTTTTGGAGGCCACCTCGGATCCCATCGATCTGGCAGTGGTGCTGGGGGGAGATGGCTCGGTGTTGGCGGCGGCACGATACCTGGCTCCCCATGGGATCCCGATTTTGCCGATCAAAGCGGGGGGTAGGCTGGGGTTTTTGGCCCAGTCGGAGCGGGTGTTGCAGCAGGATCCCTGGGATCGCATTCAGGCAGGGGATTTTTTCTTGCAAGCCCGCATGATGTTGCAAGCCCAGATTTGGGAACAACCGCAGTTGGGGCAAGGGGATCCCTTGGCCGCCCGTGGAGAGGGAAAGTCGCAAGGCCGTCCGGCCAGCGAAGTCTACTATGCCCTCAATGAGATCTGCCTGAAGCCAATCAACCGAGAACGGCTGCCTGCCGCGATCATGGAGATCGAGGTAAACGGAGAGATTTTGGATCAGTACCACGGAGATGGGGTGCTGGTGGCTACACCGACGGGATCCACCTCTTACACTCTGGCAGCCAATGGCCCCATCCTCGAGCCCACCCTCGACGCCATCATCATCACCCCTATTTGTCCCCTGAGTTTGTCTAGCCGTCCTATTGTCATCAGCGGCACAGCCAGGGTGGACATTTGGCCCCTTGCGGATCCCGAAGGGTTAACCCGCCTGTGGACAGATGGCGTGTTGGCCCAGTCGGTGAATCCCGGCCAGTGGGTTCACATTCAGCAAGCACCTACACCGGCCAAGCTGATGATCCTGGAAAAAGAGCTCTCCTACTTTCGCACTCTGCGGGAAAAGTTGCAGTGGGCAGGTAGCCGCATTTACATCCCCACCACCAACCACCGCCCCGAAGGGGGATAAGGAGAGCTAGAGTGGCGAAGTTCACCACCCATCCGCACATCTCCCATGAGCCTGAAACTTTACCTCCTCAGACACGGCGAAACCCCCTACAGCCGTTCCGGCGGCTTTTGCGGCGCTCTGGATCCCGACCTCACCCCCGAAGGCAAACAAATGGCAGAAGCCTTTGCCGCAGCCTATGCCGGGATCCCTTGGCAGGCCCTCTACGTCAGCCCGATGCGGCGTGCCTTGGCTACCTTGAGCCCCCTGGCCGAGAAAGTTGGCTTGGAGATGCAGATTCGAGAGGGCCTAAGAGAAATTCACTACGGCGAGTGGGAGGGCAAAACCCACGCTGAGGCGCAAGAAGCCTACCCAGAAGCCTATTGGCGCTGGATGACCGAGCCGGCCTGGAACGCCCCTCCGGGGGGCGAAACCGCCGTGCAAATTGCCAATCGGGCCATGCCGGTTGTGGCCGAGATCCAGGAAAGATGGACCCATGGCAACGTCTTGATCGTCTCCCACAAAGCCACCATTCGGGTTATTCTCTGCAGCCTGCTGGGCATCGACCTGGGTCGCTACCGGGATCGCATTGAGGTTTTGGCCGCCTCGGTCAGCGTGGTCAAGTTCGACCGCTATGGCCCCCTTCTGGAAATCTTAGGGGAACGCAGTTATCTGCCTTCCGATCTGCGGGAAAGGGCAGGTACCTAATTGATTTTAGAGAGAGCAAAGTTTAAGATTCCTGAAGTCTTTTGGGCTTCTTTTTGAGGGAGCAATCATGGGCAAAAAACTGGGATTAGCACTGGGCAGCGGCGGAGCGAGGGGATGGGCTCATATTGGTGTGATTCGAGCTCTAGAGCGGGCTGGGATCTCCGTTGACTACATTGCTGGGACGAGCATTGGCGCTTTTGTGGGAGCCATTTATGCAGCGGGAGAACTGGATGAGCTGGAAGACTTTGTGCGAGATCTTAACTGGAAGATGATCCTGTCTTTGTTTGATGTGGTCTTTCCCACCTGTGGCCTGCTGGATGGCAACAAAATTTATGAGCTGCTGACAGAACATTTGCAAGAGCTGTGTATTGAAGAGGCCGGGATCCCCTTTTGCTGTGTGGCTACCGACTTGATCACAGGCCAGGAGGTGCTGTTGCGTTCGGGCAAAATGGCAGATGCCGTGCGGGCCAGCATCTCTATCCCAGGAATTTTCACTCCCTTTCACCACGAAGGGCGCTATCTCGGAGATGGGGGCATTGTCAACCCGGTGCCAGTGCGGGTGGTGCGAGAGATGGGGGCCGATGTTGTTGTTGCGGTCAATCTCAACCATGTGGATCCCGCGGATGTGGAGTCGCAACTGGAAGAAACAGAGGTGGAAGAAACCCTTCAACGGCGACAGCGCTTGAATGCTGAAGGAGAAGTGATCGAAGAAGAAGCCAACTTCATCACCCGCATTCGCAAACGCTATCAATCCCTACAACAAGGGATCCAAGAAAAAATTAGCCAATGGTTTCCAGATGAGCCCTCTGGTCCCAATATTTTCGACGTTATTGGCAAGACGTTGAACGTGATGGAGCAAATCGTTACCTGCAGTGTTTTAGCCGAACATCCGCCGGATTTGCTCTTACAACCCAAGCTGAGCCAGTATGGGATCTTCGATTTTCATCAAGCAGATCCGATTATTCAGGAGGGCTATCGACAAATGCGGCGGGCCATTCCAGAATTGCGACAAAAGTTGGAGCAGTGAACCACCACTTCTTCAGCAGTTCAACCTAAAGCTTTGCAAGGATCTGCGCCCCCAGCTTTCTAAACAATCCCCGATGGATCCTGCTATCAAAATGGGCCTGAAGCTCACTCAATTGGGATAAATTGCAACAGCGATCCCGTGTGGATGAGATGGGCCGGGGCAGATTTTCCATCCTGGTCGGGATGGGCCAGCAGCACACAGCGATCTTGAGGGGTGAGGTCAAACTTGACAGAGGGATCAGGTTCTCTTTCCAGTGGAGGGCTGAGCTGGGGATCCCCGACAAAAGTAAGTCGTGCCAACACGGTCAGCAGGTGATCTTGATGGGCCAGGTCTGACCCAAAAGGAGTCCGCTCTTGTAACGTAACGAGTGCTACCGGGTAACCTTCTCGCATCAAGTAGAAGAGGATCCCGGCACAGCGCTCTACAGCTCGCTCCAACTTGTCTCGATGGATCTCGGGCCTCTCTTTCTGGGGCTGCCAGCGATTTTCAAAACAGAGGGTGATGGCTTGGGATCGTGGACGCTCCAACTCCCGCACGATTAGTTGATCCCGTTTGGCCGAGATCTTCCAATGGACAGAGCGCACATCGTCCTGGGGGCGGTAGGGCCGTAAGCTCAGGTAGTCTCCCTCTCGACCGGGTTGGGGGCGCAATTGGTTGCCGCTGCTGAGCTGATCCCACAGCACCAATCCTTGAACCGAGGCAGGCCGCGGAAACACGATCACCGTTTGGGGATCCCTAATTTCCACCGCCTTGCGGAAGAGTTCAAATGGAAAGCTGGTGGCAACTTCAAAACCCTGCAACTGCCAGGCTCCCCGCCTTGAAAAAGTCTGCTGGTAAAAAGTGTCCACCTTGGCACCGGGATCCACCCGCAAAACATAGCTGGAAGGCCAATCTTCCCGCCTCAGCCCCTCAATGCGTTCGCTCACCTGCAACGAGAAGCTGGGCAGGCGCCGTTTGCGATTGACCAGCGTGAGACCCACCAAGACAGGCTGGCCGGCGAAAATGCGGCTAGGCAACTGCCGGCTGACCTCCAGATCTTTGAGGGTGAGATCAGAGAGGGTGCCACTGATGAGAATAAGGCTGAGCAGCATTCCCAGCAACAAATACAGGGGATTGTTGCCGGTGTTGAAAGCAGCAATACTTACCAACAGGGCGATCCCGACAAACCGCCCCCCAATACGGGTGAAGCGGAAGCGGCGCAGAAAACGAACCTGGCGCCCTGATTTCTGCTCTGAGGAGAAGATCCCCAGGCTTCCCGTCCGTTGAAGCAGTAATGGAACTAGTTTTCGGCTTAGTTTCCACAACACCGCAGTCCCCTCATCACTCCTTCATCCCCGGCCCCTCTCCAAAGGAGAAAGAGGTCTGGAATCTACAAGCTGCTTCAGTGTAATTTGAAATCACCATAACCAGTGCTACGGGCAGGTTTTTTCTGAGAGGATTTCAGCAATGGCCGCAGCCACCCGCTCTTGTTGACAGGTGGTCAACTCAGGAAAACACGGCAAAGACAACACCTGAGCCGCACATAGCTCGGCATTGGGCAGATCCCCCCGCCTGTAGCCCAGCCCTCGGTACACCGGCTGCAGCGGCAACGGCAGAGGATAGTAAACCCGACTGCCAATGCCCCGCTCCTTCAGACCCTGCTGCAAATCGTCCCGCCGCCGCCCATCCGTCGCCTCAGAACCCACCACCCGCACCGTGTACTGGTGCCACACCGAGTTCCCCCCCACCCCCACCTGGGGCAACATCAAGCCCGGGATCCCTTGCAGCAAGCGGTGGTAACACTCCGCAATCCCCTGCCGCCGCCAGTTCCACTCCCGCAGATAAGGCAACTTCACCGAGAGAATCACCGCCTGCAGCGCATCCAAACGACTGTTGAGACCCAGATACTCGTGGTGGTACGGACGGGTCTGCCCATGCTCCCTGAGAGCCCGCACCCGCTTGGCCAGTTGCCCATCCCGCGTCACCACCGCCCCCCCATCCCCAGCCGCACCCAGATTCTTGCTGGGAAAAAAGCTGAAGCAGCCCACCTCCCCCCAAGTGCCCACCGGCCTGCCCCCCCAGCAGGCCCCCACCGCCTGGGCACAATCTTCCACCACCGCCAAGCCGTGCCGCCGGGCAATAGCCAGAATCTGGGTCATGTTGGCCGCCTGCCCAAACAAATGCACCACCACCACCGCCTTGGTGCGGGGGGAGATGCTCCTTTCCAGCAGCTGCGGATCCAGGTTAAAGGTGCACGGATCCACATCCACAAACACCGGACGCGCCCCCACCCGGCTGATGGCGGCAGCCGAGGCAAAAAAACTAAAGGCACTGGTGAGCACCTCATCCCCCGCCTGGATGCCCAAAGCCTGCAAAGCCAACACCAAGGCATCGGTGCCGGAATTGCAGCCGACGGCCTCCAGGGGGCCACCCCCCAAAAACTGGGCA
>NZ_JBSSCC010000032.1:0-35076 GCF_054059455.1 Thermostichus sp. MS-CIW-23
CAACTCTTTGCCGCAAATCCAAAGAATGAGTCGGCATTCCTTTCTCTCCTTCCTCTTGAATACCTGTACCCTATTTTAAATTAAAAGGCTGTATGTCCATTCCCAAGCCGTTCGCGCCAGTGGGACAGAGTCCTTGGGGGGTAGCTCCCTCTGGGAGAGAAGCTGGGGGTGAGGGGGATCTGTCTCGAAGTAAACTGATCTGAAACGGCTAGGGGGTCTTCTCCGGCGAGGATTCCCCTGCCATGACCACAGCCCCCATGTCCCCCAACAGGCGGGACTGGTTGCGCAATACCCCCAGCAAATTAAGCCGGTTGGCCCGCCGACCAGGATCCGGATCCATCACCAAAACGGCTTCAAAAAACTGAGCTACCTGAGGGGCTGCTGCTTGCAGAGCTTCCACCAAGGGGACAAAGTCTCCCTGAAGGGCTGGCTCCACCCCCAGACGATAGATTTTCTGGCAAGCCTCGTACAACTCCCTTTCTGCCGCCTCCTGCAACTGGTCGGGATCCACGGCGGCTGCCGGATCCACCACGGCGTAGTCCAAGTCCCCTTGGGCTGCCAGGCGGGCGCAGCGATTGAGGGTGGGATAGAGATCCGCCAATTCCCCGGTGGCCCGCAGGTGTTGCAGGTACTCCGCCCGCAGCAAAGTCAAGGGCAGGTTGCCCAGGGCCCGCAAGGTGAGCTCGGCCTTCTGGGGATCCTCCGCTTTGACGGACTCTGGATCCCCCACCACAGCCCTGACCAAGTCGTAATCAATCCGTTTTTCCTCCTGCAAAAGGGTCTGTATCCGTTGGGCCAAAAACTCCTGCAAGGCTCGCAAGGTGTGGACATCGCCAAAGGCATAGTCCTGCACCACGCTCTGCAACAGCAAGTTGAAGTCAAAAGTCCAGCCGGCATCCCAGGCAACCAGCACCAGGCTGTTGGCGGCCCGCCGCAGGGCAAAGCGATCCGAGGAGCCGGTGGGGATCCGCCCCAAGCGAAACATGCCCACCAAGGTATCCAGGCGATCTGCCCAGCCCACCACCCGCCCCGTCAGTGCTGTGGGCAAAGCGTCCCCCGCTCCCAAAGGCCAGTAGTGTTGCTCAATCCCCTCGGCTACCGCCTCCGGTTCCCCATCCTGCCGAGCGTAGTCGGCCCCCATGATCCCCTGCAGCTCCGGGAATTCGTACACCATTTGGGTAACTAGATCCGCTTTGCACAGTTGGGCGGTGCGCTCCACCAGCGCTTGTTCCTGGGCATCCAAGTTCAAGGCAGCGGCAATGAGGCGGCTGATGTGGCGGATGCGCTCCACCTTGTCCCGCATGGAGCCCAGCCCTTCGGCAAAAGTAACCGCCTGCAGGCGTTCCACCCGCTGCGCCAAGGGGATCCGCCGATCCTCCTCGTAGAAAAAGCGGGCATCCGCCAGGCGCGCCCGCACCACACGGCTGTTGCCTGCCCCGATCCGCTCCGATTGCCGGGGGTCGCCGTTGGAGATGGTGATGAAATAGGGCAGCAATTTCTGGGGATCCCGGCCATCCCGTACTGGGAAGTAGCGCTGGTGAGTGATCATCACCGTCTCGATCACCGCAGGGGGCAAGCGCAAAAACTCTGGCTCAAAGCGCCCCAAAACCGCCGTCGGCCACTCCACCAAGTGCACCACCTCCCGCAGCAAAGGAGCAGGGATCTGGGCTTCCCCATTCACTTGCCTGGCCAGCTTGGTCACCTCAGCCTGAATGTATGCCTCTCGCGCTGTTGGATCGGGGCTGACCCCCGCCTCTTGCATTTGCTGAACGTAGCTCTCGGCCCGCTCCAGGACAACCTGCTGGGATCCCAAAACGCGGTGCCCCCGGCTCACCCGCCCCGCCACCAAGCCCGGCATGGAATTGTCCTCGTGGGTCGGCAGCAGCAAAGGCAGCACCTGATCATCCCAAAGGGAGACCAGCCAGCGGATGGGGCGCGGAAACTTCAGATCCCCGCAGGCCCAGCGCATCAGCCGTTCCCCACTCAAGTTGGTAATCCAGGCGGGTGCCAATTCTTGGAGCACAGCTGCTGTTGGCCGGCCTCGCACCCGCTGCACCGCAAACACAAAGGATCCCTTGCCCACTTGCCGGATTTCCAGGCTGCCGGGATCCACCCCTTGTTTTTGGGCAAATTTTTCCCCGGCAGGAGTGAGCTGGCCATCTTGGTAGGCGACCTGAACCGGCGGCCCCTTCACCTCTAGGGTGCGATCCGGCTGCTGGGTGGGCAACCCCTGCAACAAAACCGCCAGGCGGCGCGGCGTACCGAAAAGCTGCATCTGCTCCGCTTGCAGATGAGCCTCCGCCAAAGAGGCCGGGATCCCGGTTCGCCACTGCTCCAGAGCCGAATCCACAAAACTGGCTGGGAGCTCTTCACAGCCGACTTCTAGCAAATAGGCAACCATACTCCTGTGCTCCGCAGGGCACTATCCCCACTTCCTCAATCAACATAGTCTATGGCTCTGGGCCTCCCTTCTGGCTCACGACTGCTCCGAACCTGGGGTATCCCAGTTTACCAGGGGAGCCGGGGCGTCGTTGAGACAAGAGCTCCAGTCCGCCAGACAACACCCCAATGCCATCCCTGTCAAGTGGGCTCTGCGGCCGCCAGAACCCCATCTCCTTGGCGCAAGGGATGAGCTGAATCCCGCGGCAAATGCGCCACGATGATGGGAAGGCTGGGTCGGTTGCGGGCGATGGTCTCCGGCTCTCGGCCCAGGCGCGACCGGTTGCCGGTTTCACTGGGAATCAACACCAACACATCTCCTGGCTGCAGCGCTTTGAAGGCTTCCGCCACCACCCCCCCCTGCACCCGCTGAACCGGCAAGTGGGCATAGCTTTCTGCCGGCAAGGCTGGGGAGCTTTTCCGCCCAGGTCGGGTTTGCACCAGCAGGATCTGCAAACCTGCTTTCAATTCGCCGGCCAGCGTTTGCGCCAGCCCAATGGTCTGCTGCAGGGATCCGGGAGAGACCTCCAGCTCCGGTGCAACCAAGAGGATGCGGCGTGCTGTCTCGATGGGTACCGGAAACCGCGTAATCAAGACTGGGATCCCCACCTGCCGCACCACCGCGTCAATGATGCTGCCGAAAAAGTTCTCCGCATAGGTGGAGTAGCCCTTCCAGCCCAGGATCACCAAGGTCGCCTGCCGTTCCGCCGCCGAGCGAATGATCCCTTTTTCCACCGAGTCATCCACCCGCCGAATCGGCTCCACTCGGGTCACGGCGCTGTGGGCCAGAGCTTCTGCGAAAGTCAGCAACTGCTCCTGCCGGGCCAGGGCTGCCGGCGAGATCCCGGCGCGGTCAGACAAAACATGCAGCGGCAGCAGCGTTCCCCCATCTTTTTTGGCCAAAATCAAAGCCAACTGTAACAGGTTCCTCTCAGTATCCGGGTTGGCCACCGGCACCAAGACGCGAGCTCCCCAATCTGGCTTGGGCAATTCAGTGGACTCTGCCGCCACTTCGGTGGGCTGCATTTGCTCTCCCCAGCGGGCCACAATCCAAGGCGAGGCAACACAGGTCACGAGGATCATGGCAATGATGCCGTTCACCGTCAGCTCATCCACCAACTTCACCTGAAAGGCCACCGTGATTGCCGCCAGGGTAGCCGCCGCCTGAGCCATCGACAAACCGAACATGATCATCGTGCTGGCAAAGCGCCAGCCAAACAGTTGGGCCGGGATCCAAGCGGCCAGAAACTTGCTCACCACCTCCGCTGCAATCATCACTCCGCCCACCAGCAGCGTGCGCGGCTCCCCCAAGAGAATACCGGGATTGATCAGCATCCCCACCGAGATCAAGAAGAAAGGCACAAACAGGGTGTTGCCGATAAACTGAATCCGGTTCATCAGGGGGCTGAGAGGCGGGATGATAGGGGTGATGGCCGTCCCGGCCAGAAAGGCTCCCACCACCGGCTCAATGCCGATCAACCCCGCTCCGTAGGCCACCACAAACAAAGTGGCGATCACGAAAGTAAACTCTGCTCCCTCGTCGTGACCAAAGCGTTGAAAGAACCAACTGCCCAGCTTAGGCACCCCCCACAGGGTGGCAAACGTGTAGAGGGCAATGGAAGGGATCAACGTCAGCCAAAAGCGCAGCGACAGCTCCCCTTGGTGGGCGCGCACCACCACCGCCAGCACCAACAAAGCCAGGACATTCGTGATAAGGGTGGCCCCCAAAGTTGCCGTCACCGTCTGCAGGCGCATCAACCCCAGCTTCGAGATGATGGGCAGACCGATCAGGGTGTGAGAGGCAAAACAAGAGGCCACCAGCACCGCCGCCAGAAAGCCATACCCAATGGCCAACATGGCTGCTGTGCCGATGAGCATGGGCAACAGAAAGGTGAGCGCCCCGAAGAGGGTGGCCTTCCCGGCATTGAGCTTCAAATCTTCCAGACTGGTCTCCAGCCCCGCCATGAACATGAGAAACAACAGCCCCACCGTGCCCAGCAGGATGATGGTCTCGTCCCGCCGCAAGATGCCCAAGCCGTAGGGCCCCACCACCAGCCCGGCCAAGATTAACCCGATGATCCCCGGCAGGCGCAGCCGCTCAAACAGCAAGGGAGCCACCAGCATGATGGTCAGGATGATCAAAAACACCAGCACCGGATTCTCAACAGGGCCGATCAGGGCTAGAGGGATCCCCGAAATTTGCAGCCAGTTAGCCAGCATAAATCACCCGACAGACAGCTAATGAACAGACCCGGCAAAGCGCCCGCATGAGTCTATCAGATTCCCTCGGCTCTAAAGTAGATCTCCGTAGTCCACAGTCTTTGTCCAGCCTTCAATCGCTGGCAGGGCGTTTAACAAGTACTTAAAAGCACATCAAATACATTGGGAATGAAGACTGCTGGGCAGGGATGGCCGGAGAAAGGCGGGAGAAACCCCCGAGAAACACGCATTAGAATCAGAGGGTACATGCTCTTGGGCTGCCCATGAACCAGCTTGCTCCTGGAAAAGTGATCGGCCAGCGCTATCAACTGGTTCACAGCATTGCAGCGGGCGGCATGGGGCAGGTGTTCAAGGCAGTCGATACGCGCCTGTTCAACCGTCCGGTGGCGGTCAAGCTGTTGCACCAAAACTTGGCAAGCGATGACAACACCCGACGCCAGTTGCACAAACGTTTTCAGCAGGAAATTCGCATCAGCACGTTGTTGGGGGAGCACCCTGCCATTGTTAAGGTGCTGGATTACGGTCTAGAGAACGACCAACCTTACCTGGTGATGGAATACCTAACGGGGCGCAGTTTGGGGGAGCTAATGCTCAAGCAGCCGGTGCTGCCGCCTCAACAGGTGGTGAGGATGGCCCGCCAAGTATGCGCCGGTCTCTATTACGCCCACAACCTGGAGACCGAGCAGGATGGCCATCTCATCAAGGGGGTGATCCATCGCGACATCAAACCCAGCAACCTCTTCGTCCTGAAAGATGAAACCCTGGGGGAAACCGTCAAAATCTTGGATTTCGGCATTGCTAAGCTGCTCAGCGAGGTTTCCCTTGCCCTTGGCACCCAGACCACCGGCTTTTTGGGTACGGTGCGCTACGCCTCTCCCGAACAGGTGCGCGGGGAAGCCTTGGATGCCCGCTCGGATATCTACTCGTTTGGCGTGGTGCTCTACCGCATGTTGACCGGGCAACACCCCCTCCAGCCGAAGAGCGATTCTTTCCCCGGCTGGTACGAGGCCCACAATTACCAGCAGCCCCAACCCTTCAATCGCGCAAATTTGCCCTATCAAATTCCGCTGCAGCTGGAACAGGTGGTGCTCTCCTGTCTGGCCAAAGATCCCGACCAGCGGCCCCAAGATATGAAGGTTCTCAGCGCCCAATTGGAGGGATCCCTGCGCTCCCAGAGCGCTGCCGGCTCTTCCCTCGCGCCCCCCCCAGCCGCACCCATCTTCTCCGAGCGTACCCTGGCGGCGGTAGATGCAGGGCAGTCGGGCACACACCTGCTCAGTACCCAAGCGGAGCCCGAGGCCAAGCCGTTTCCCCTCTGGGCTGGGATAGCCCTTTTTGTGGCCATTGCGGGGAGCACCTTCTGGGGCCTGCGTCTGCTGTTGGATCCGGGCCCAGGCAGGGAAAAACTGCCTGCTGTCCCTGAACGACCTGATACCCATCGCGTCGGCGGCTCCGAGCGGGATCCCTCAGCCACTCCTGAACCTCTGCTGGACTGGCTGCCGCGGGATCCGGAGGGCAAACCAGTGTTTGAGGATGATCCCGCCCCCGATCCGGGAATCGGTGAGTCCGCAAGCGAGCCCACACCCAGGCCAGCAGCAACTCCAGAGGCAGTGTCCTCTACCCCTCAGCCCCCTGCTCCAACTCAGCAGGTGTCACCTCCTCCTCCAGCCCCTGCTGTGCCTCCACCCCGACCGGTTGCAGTGCCCACGCCCGCTGCTCCACCTTCTCCAGCCCCTGTCCCGGCCAAGCCTCTCCCCCCGCCGCCCATCAACCAACCCCTGTTCCCCCAGATGAACCGGGTTGCTCCAACTCCTGCTCCCCCTGCAGCACCCCCAACCCAACCCCCTACCCCCGGCTTTCTGGAGCGGTTGCGCGAGGAGCGAGAACGCTTGGGGAAAGACTAGGCGCAAAAAAGGGATCCCCAAGGATCCCTTCGCAAACAGAGACATAGGGCTAGTCTTCGATGGGATCCCCCGTCAAGGGATCCCAGAACAGGTAGAGTCAGGCGGCAGCCAGCCGGGCATTGGCGGCATCCCAGTTCACCAAGTGCTCCAGGTAGGCGCTGATGAAGTCAGGCCGCCGGTTTTGGTAATCCAGGTAGTAGGCGTGCTCCCACACATCCAAAGTGAGCAGGGGCGTTTGGCCGTAAACCAGGGGGTTTTCGGCATTGGGGGTTTTGGTGACCTTCAGGGTGCCGTTGTCCAGCACCAGCCAGGCCCAACCGCTGCCAAATTGGGTGGCGGCTGCCGTCTTGAAGGCTTCTGCAAACTTGTCATAGCCGCCAAAGTCGGCGTTGATCTTGTCGGCAATAGGCCCGGTAGGCGCACCTCCCCCGCCTGGCTTCATGGATTCCCAGAAAAAGGTGTGATTCCAAACTTGGGCAGCATTGTTGAAGATACCCGCTTTGTTGGGATCCCCAAAGGTGGCTTTGATGATCTCCTCCAGAGACTTGTTGGCCAGATCGGTGCCCTCGATGAGCTTGTTCAGGTTGGCTACGTAGGCTGCGTGGTGCTTGCCGTGGTGGTAGGAGAAGGTTTCTGCCGACATGTAGGGCTTCAGCGCGTCGGCAGGATAGGGCAGAGCCGGGAGTTCAAAAGCCATAATCGTCTGTCCTCTGTGTCTTGTGCAAGGAATGCAAGAAAGAACGCGGCGAAGGGTCAGGATAACCAGAAAAAGGCGTTACCTTTCTTTGCAGTCTTAGTGTAACTCAGAATCAGTACGCGCTGGGATCCCTTGGACACCTCGATTCCGGTTGGAACCCTGCTCGACCCCAGAGAGGTGGAATCGCGGCTGTCTCAGCGCAATTGCCGATAACCACTTGTTGGCCAGCGGTTGGAAAAGCGAGATGTCCCAGCTACAGAGGGCTAACGGGATCCCTCCCGCAACAGCTCGATCAGCAGGGGAGCGACATCCCTGAGCAGGGGGATCAAAACAGCCGTGATGGCGGCGATGGTCACTACATTGCGGGTGAAGTTGAGGGTATCGCGGCTGAGCTGGAAAAACCGCTCGTCCCAGCGTTTGACCTCGGCCTCCAGACGTTCTTCGGCGCCAGCAATGCGTTCCTCGGCTTTGGCAATGCGTTCCTCGGCTCTGGCAATGCGTTCCTCGGCTCTGGCAATGCGCTCCTCGGTGCCGGCAATGGTTTGCATCAGCTCTTGGTTTTGCCGGGCCAGTTGGGCGATGGCCTGAGCGTTGGCCTCGACAGTGCGCTCGATGCGCGCCAGCCGCTCCTCGCTGTAGGTCATGGTCGGGGAGGGGGAAATTGATGCGGGCTGGGGAAGTCCTGAGGTGGGATCCCTTGCAGAGCCTCAGTCATAAAGCGCTTCCAGGTGGGGGCAACAAAGGCCCCGCCGGCGGTGCCGGGCAGCATGGGGGAGTTGTTGTCGTTGCCAATCCAAATGGCGGTAGACAGTTGCGGCACATAGCCGATGAACCAAGCGTCGCGGAAATCGGAGGTGGTGCCGGTTTTGCCGGCTACAGGTCGCCCATCGTCCAGACGAGCTGCCCTCCCGGTGCCTTGGGTCACTACCCCTTTGAGGATTTGGTTGAGCGTAGCCACCGCCCAGGGATCCAAAACCCGCTGCGGCTGAGGCCTGGCCTCGAAGAGGATTTGGCCGTTGCGATCCACCACCTGGGCCAAGAGGGTCGGCTCCACCCGATATCCGCCGTTGGCAAAGACCGCATAGCTAGCCGCCATCTCCAGGGGGCTGATGCTGGCCGAGCCCAAAGCTGTGGCCAAGTTGGGGAACATCTCGGCAGTAATACCGGTGGCCTGAGCCGCTGCAATGACGTTGCGGATCCCGACATCATCGGCCAACTTGACCGTGGGCACGTTGCGGGAGAGCTCCAAAGCCCGAGCAAAGGTGAGGGAGCCATAAAAGGTGTTGTCGTAGTTTTTCGGGCTGTAGGGCGGCGAGCCGGGATAGGTGACGGGGGTATCTTCCAAGATGCTGCCGGGTGAATAGCGCCCGCTGGCCAGAGCCGCGTAGTACACATAGGGCTTAAAGGTGGATCCCGTTTGGCGAAACGCCTGGGTGGCGCGGTTAAATTGGCCCCGCTGAGCGTTGATCCCGCCCACAATGGCCTTCACATAGCCGGTACGGGGATCCACTGCCGCCAAAGCCATTTGATCGGCACGACGAGCTGCCCCAATGCGGGGGCCATCTTCATTGACAATGCGCTGGGCAAGGCGCTGCAGACGCAGATCGATGGTGGACTGAACCCGCAGACCTCCTTGCATTAGAGCTTGTTCCCCATAGCGACGCCGCAGCTCCGCCTCAATGGCGTCGGTAACTGCTGGGGCGTTACTTTGAAAGGAGGTAATGCGGCCTAAGGTCAGCTTTTGCTCCCGCGCCGCCTGGGCTTCCTCGGGGGTAATCCACTTCAGCTCCACCAGACGATCCAGCACCAGGTGTTGCCGCCGTTTGGCTCCCTCCAGGTTGCGAAAGGGGCTGAGGGTTTCCGGGGCCGGCAGGATCCCAGCCAACATCGCCGCTTCAGCCAAGTTCAGTTCAGACGCATCCTTGTTGAAGTAGCTGCGGGCCGCCGCCTGGATGCCGTAGAGATTGTGCCCCCAGTACACCTGGTTGAGGTACATCTCCAGGATCTCGTCTTTGCTGAAGACCTGTTCTAGGCGCACCGCCAACACGATCTCGGCGACTTTACGGCTGAGGGTACGCTCCGGCCTCAAAAACAGGTTCTTGACCAACTGCATTGTCAGGGTGGATCCCCCCCCCGCCGAGCCTATACCCCCCTCCACACTGCCTAGGATCGCCCGGCCCAAGCTGACCGGATTAATGCCTGGATGGGTGTAAAAGTGGCTGTCTTCAATGGCCAGCAAGGCCTTTTTCATCTCCGGCGAGACCTGTTCAAGGGAGATCACTTCCCGGTTGGCCTCCCCGTGTAGGCTGGCAATGGGCTCGCCCCGAATATCGACAATGTGGGTGGTGGCAATGGGCACGTAATCCCGCAATTGATGCACGTCCGGCAAGTTGCGGAAGCTAATGGCCAGCCCCACCAATCCGGCAGCCGTTGCCGTGGATCCCAAGAGCAGGGATCCCAGCAACAGATTGCCCACCACACCGGCAACCTGGGCAATCCGGGAGGGGCGGGTGGGTGGGGTATAGTCGGCATGCTCGTCAAACCCCGATCCGGAAAAAGGGGAATTGGAGACACGCTCCAACCCCGGCTTTCTCGCCCGGCGGGCCAATGGTCTGCGACCGTAGGTCACGTCAAAAACCCTGTCACGTCCGTGTTGCAAAGCAACAACAAGCCAGACCCATTATAGGGCGGCGTCTATTGGGGCAGCAGGATGGCCAACCCTGCCCATCGACAACTCCAACCGGGCTAGGGGGAGAAGATCTTGAGTTGAGAATCGAGCATCTTTTGCGTGGGCTTAAAATTGCTCATGGGTTCAGCCGGAGGATCAGGCTTTGAGTATATCGTCAGCCTCAGTTTCGCCAGCGTACCGGGATCCGTTGATAGCCCAAATTGTTGAGCGGGGGGTGGCCGAGATCTTTCCGGGAGGGCCTGCTGCCCTGGCGGAGCGCCTGGCCACAACAAATCGTCCCTTGCGGGTGAAGCTGGGCATCGATCCCACCCGACCGGATCTACACCTGGGCCATTCAGTGGTGTTGCGCAAGTTGCGCCAGTTCCAGGATGCGGGCCATGTGGCTATTTTGCTCATCGGGGACTTCACGGCGCTGGTCGGGGATCCCACTGGCCAATCGCAGGCCCGTCCCCGCCTCACCCCAGCAGAAGTGGAGGAAAACGCCCGCACCTATTTGGAGCAGGCCGGCAAGATCTTGGATTTTGAGACCCCTGGCCGGCTGGAGGTGCGCCGCAACAGCGAGTGGCTGGCCCACCTGACTCTCAGCGAGCTGATCGAACTCCAGGCCCAGATGACGGTGGGGCAGATGCTGGCCAAAGAAGACTTTGCCCAGCGCTACCGAGCTGGAACGCCAATTTATCTGCACGAATTTCTCTATCCCCTCCTGCAGGGCTACGACTCGGTGGCTCTGGCAGCCGACGTAGAACTGGGGGGAACCGACCAGCGCTTTAACCTGCTCACCGGGCGAGATCTGCAAATCTGGAAGGGCCAAACGCCGCAGTTTTGCCTGACGGTGCCGCTTTTGGAGGGGTTGGACGGGTACCAGAAAATGTCCAAGTCCAAAAACAACTACGTGGGGCTGACTGAGGATCCCCTCACCATGTACTCCAAGCTGGAGAAGGTGCCGGATCACCTGGTGGAGCGCTACTTTGAGTTGCTCACCTCAGTGCCCCTTGCCGAGCTGCCGCAGGATCCCCGCCAGCGACAGATTTTGCTGGCCAAAACCCTTGTGGCCCAGTTTCACTCCCCCGCAGCGGCAGAAGAGGCCCAGCGCACCGCTCAAGCGTTGGTGCTAGAAGGTAGCCTTGCGGAAACGGGATCCATCCCCACCTTTGCCATCGACCGGCTGTCCTACCCTGTTAAGCTCAGCTATATCCTGCGAGAATCCGGCCTGTGCAAGAGTGCTGCGGAAGCCCGTCGGCAGATCCAAGGGGGCGCTGTGCGCCTGGATGGGCAAAAGGTGGAGGATCCCGACCTGGAGTTTGCCCATGTCTCGGAGCTGGCAGGACGGGTTTTGCAGGTGGGCAAAAAGGCCTTTCGTCGGCTAGTGGAAGGCGCAGATTAGTCTTCCCCTCTCCCTGTGGGAAAGGGGTGAGGGGATCCATCAACGGGCAGGCTTGAAGCCGAGTCCGGTTTTTTTCTGCCTGGTCTTGGCTGGGGGATCGGACAGAGGAGAAGCTGACGAAGTTGGCGGGAAAACGGGCTCCGGTTTGGGCCGGATCGAGCCCGCCTCGGCTACTGCCTCAGAGAGCTTTTGCCGCACCAGCTCCTGAGTCTCCAAAATGTTGGGATCCGCCGCCCATTCCGGGGCCTCTCGAACGGGATCATCCTCGGAGGTGAACTCCAGGTCGTAGGTCTCGGCGCGGTAATCGAGGCTGAAGCATTCCCAAGCCCGCAGACTGTAAAAATAGGGGAACAAACGCACAATGCGCTCAATATCCAGGTGCTCGGCAAAGCGACGAAAAGCCTCTTCTTCAGAAACCGGGAAAGGGGCGTAGTGTTCTGAAACAAACCACCGCAAGAATTTCCGCGCCTCTGGGATGATCTGCTGGGCGGGCAGGGATCCCAGCACCGCTGCGTTGAAGCAGTTGACCAACAGGTGCTCCAGCATTACCGCGTTGTACTCGGCAAAGCAGGTTTGCTCGCGGCTTTCCACCGGCTGCCAGGGCATGTTGCCGTTGGCGGCAATGAGCAGGTGAACCAGGTCATGGGAGGGGTTGGTTTGGATGTAGCCGTGCCCCTCCAACTTGGCGCCATCGCAGCTAAAGAGCTGGTGTTGGGGGCTCCAATAGAACTTGAGTTGCTTTGCCGCCATGTTCAGTTCTCCTCCTCACCCAGGGGATCCTTTTAGAGCTTACACCTGCACTGATGAGCTGCTATGAACTATAGGCCACGGAGGAGAGCGCCGGCTTATTTGACAATTGGTCAGCGAGAACGCTTGCCACAAGTGGCAAAACAAAGGGGTCTTTATCTCGAAGCAATTCTCGGAGCAGACAGGCTTTAGCCGCCCTACTAGGCTCAAAGCTGAGACCCGCTGTGCTCGCATTGTGAAAAAAGATGAACTCGAGATCCTCTAACTGCAGTAAAAATCTTTACGCCTACACCAAGCGCTACAGTAGCTTTCGGAATTACTGGGTGGTATTGTAACTCCGTACTTTCATGCCACCCCACTATGCTTGCACTGGCAGCTGCAATGACTGTAAAAATACAGCCCGGTCAAGTAAAAAGCCAAAAAGCTGGTTGGCTGCTTCTCCTGGTGCTCGTGGGAAGCTGCCTTGTCGGCTGTGGCTCTTCCGGCGGTACAGGCATTGAGCCGTCTGCTGTGGGATCCCAAGCTCGCCTGACATTCAATGGGGCTCTGACCCGCTCCTTTTCTGGCACACAAGGGGAAATGGAGTTCAACATCGCCCTCCTGCAAGGCGGGGATCCGCCCCAACCAATAACCCAGCTCTCTGCCAGTCAGGTCAGCCTGCAGGTAAACCGGGTAACCGATTTGCTAGGGATCCCGCAGCCGGTAACCTTGACCCTGACACCCACCCGGATCGAGAACCCCCCGCCGGATCTGCCTCAGCGGCCTTTGCTCATGGCTGTGCTGATGGATGGCTCAGGCAGCCTGTTGGTCTTGGATCCCCAATCTCGGCGCTTCCTGGCTGTTTTTCAGCTCCTGGATCAATTTCGCCCTGCACCCCTGGATCTGGGCGCCATTCTGCGCTTTGACAACCGGGGAGCAGGTTTTGGCCTTACAGCTTTGGGGCAGCCCCTGCGCACAGCTCAGCTGTTGCAAGACTTCACCAGCGACAAAGAGCTGCTGAGACGAGGGGTTTTGCGTGCTGTTCCCGGAGGGAACACCGCCCTTTACGATGCCACGGTAGAAGCCGGGCGTTTCTTGAGCGACTTTCGGCCCACCGAGCGTTTCAACCGCCGCTTGGTGGTATTCACCGATGGGATTGACAACGAAAGCACCCGCTCCATCAACCAAGCTACTCAGGAGCTGACAACTTTGGCCAGAGAGCGAGGACAAAAACTCACCGTGTATGTGGTTGGGTTGGGGGTCGATTTGAATCTTCTGGAGTTACAGCGTCTGGCTGCAGCTACTGAGGGGACTTTTGTGCTGGCACGGTTTTCTGAAGGGCTGGAAGCTCCCTTTGCCAACTTATTCCCTGCTGCTATTGGGGAGCACCGCCTGCAAATGAGGGTGCAAAGCAACGTTCCGCTATCTGCTGGTTCTTATCTTCTCAGCGGGGAGCTGCGGGTCGAGAGAGAGGGAAGTCGTTTTGTGGCGCCATTCAGCGACGCTGTTCTCACGGTGGGATCCCGCTAGAGTCATTCCGCAGGCTGACAACATCCCTAATCGAGAGCGAGGCGATAAGCAAATGTTTCGACGACTCGGTATACCCAGAAGATTTTGGCAACCGGCTGCGCTTGTCCTGGCGGCAGTGCTTACAGGTTCCCTAACGGTTTTCCTGAAAGGTTGCGGTGGCACCTCCAGCAGCCCCTCGACCGTGGGGTCGCCGCCAAGGGATCCCGGCTCTGGCTCTGTCTCTACCTCTGCCATTTTGGGATTGGTGGTTGATCCCTTTGCTCAGCTTTGCCCTTCAGGCTCAACAGCCGCCCTTTGTTCGGGAGGGCCGCTCTTTTCAAGAGGCAATAAGGTTGAGTTGTTCAACCTAAGCTCAAGAGGGGACATTTTGTTGCCTGCCTTGTCAACCACTGCCTTGGAGGGCAACTTGCGGTTCACCATCCCCTTTTCCGGATCGATTATTCAACCGCCGGGGAAATTGGTATCGGTTCAGTCCAATCTCCTGGGCCAAGGGCGTCAGTCCGGCCAGTCTATACCCCTGCGGGGATTTGTTTTCAGCGCAGCCGTGGATGTTTCCCCTTGGAGCGAAGCCCTTTATCGCATCTTGCTGCGGGAGCGGGATAGAGTACCTTTCTCCAACTTAGCTCCCCCCGAAGTTAGGGATCTGGAGAATATTCTGTTTGTCAGCGTACCTCTTTCCAGAACAGCCCGAGACCTGGAGGAAATCATTACGGACATTATTCGACAAGCGGATCAACTTAGTTTTAATCAGCTTCGCTTTGTGGAAGATCTCATTCGCGTTTGCTATGCCCCAGAAGGTAATCAATCGGATCAGCCCTGCCGCCTCCGCATTCCGGTACCCCTACCGCCGGCACCTACGCCGACTCCATTTGTGCCTGCTCCTGAAACTCCCGCTCTTCCCACCATCATCACCAACAGAGCTGTTGTTCGTTCAGTATCGGGCTCGTTGCTCTTTAGCAACACGGTTTCGGTGAGGGTAGATAACTGATGGTTGCCTCGTTTTAGTCAAGTTTGATGTGAGCTGATTTTGTGTTTCAAGAGAACGCGCTGAGAGAGCCGAGGAGTGTTGAATGCTGACCTCAAAACCGTCTTCATTTCGTCCTGGTCAACTGGAAAGATTGCTTTGCTTTTTTAGTCGCAGCTTGGGCACCGTTTCCACAGCCCTGCTAATGGTTCTCTTGGGGGTAGAGCAAGCTAGCTTCTCTGCGTCTAGGGAAACGTCTCTACAACACCCCAAGCAGGATGAGCTGGTCTTTATCGATCAAGCCTTGCCGGACTTGGCGATCTTGCTGGCAGGCATTCGTCCTGGAGCGGAAGTTGTTTTTCTGGATCCCAATAGAGATGGGATTGAGCAGATCACAGAGACACTGCGAGGACGAAAAGGCATCAAAACCCTGCACATCCTGTCTCACGGGCAGGCAGGCTCACTCTCCTTGGGCAGAAGAGTTCTTAACCGAGAAAACTTGCCCGAGTACGCGGACCTACTGGCAAAGTGGAAATCTAGCCTTGCGGACGATGCGGACATTTTAATCTACGGCTGCGAGGTGGCGGCAGGGCTGGAGGGCAGACTTTTCATAGAGCAAATAGCCCGCCTGACAGGAGCTGATATCGCTGCTTCTACCAACCTCACAGGACATGCCAAAGCCGGAGCAGACTGGGTTTTGGAAGCCACAGCTGGCAGCGTTACTGCCCCTACGATTGTAGTTGAAGGAATCATTGATCACAGCTATCAGCACACACTCCAAGCCGCTGCTGTTCCCACCTTAGGTGCTGGATCTGTACTGACAGACATTCAGGTGAGTGGCCAAAAGCTGTCTCTCATTGGTGCAACCGATCAAGTTGTTCTGAGGAGAGTCGATAACCCCAATAAATCTGGTGTATGCAACATTGTCTGGGTTATTCCGCCAGACACTCCTGGCACTCTAGGAATTACGTCGATGGAGCAAGCTATCCTAATCAATCCCTTAAACCCGGTTATCAAAGCTGGCACGGATAATCTATTTACAAATATTATCAGTGTGAACAGTAACAATATTGAGAGGGTAGACTTTATAACCCCAGGCGGAATAACTGCCCCTTCTACAAACCTTGATAAGATTGGCTTCCTACTTCTAGATAGAGGAGGAAACGACCTTTTTAAGATTGCTGCTATTACGGCTCTTGATCCAAACCCCACACAATTTGGTTATGGCTCTGTCATTGCAGCCGGTGCTACTTGGGGGAGTGGAACGCTAATACCAGTTACAAATGTTCATAACGACGATTGTGGAAATAAAGATCTGAATAAGAACATTACAGCTAATCCAAGTAACCAGAAGTTGTCAGGCATTTTCGTAAGTTATCAGGATCTGGGCATATTGCCTAATCAAAAGTTCTTCGGTTACTCAGTAGTTGGGAATGATGTGACTGGCTCAATCAAGGACTTCACAGCGTTTCCAAAAGACACGAAAGAGGCTAACGGCGGCTGGGACATGACAGCAGGGGGGGGCATTGTAGCTTACAACCCCGTTGCTAATAATGACTCCGCCACCACTCCCCAAAATACACCGGTCACTATCAATGTGTTGTCGAATGACATAGCGTATGCTTTCAGTTTGGATCCTAGTACTATCGACCTAGATCCGCTCACTCCTGGGCAACAGACCACTCTGACAGTTGCCGGGGAAGGTACATACACCGTCTCAGGCGGAGTAGTCATTTTTACTCCGCTGCCAGCTTTCACGGGTACTACCACTTCGATTCAATACACAGTAAAAGATACGGTAGGGCTGATTTCCAACCAAGCAACCATCACTGTCACAGTCACTCCAGCACCAACTCCGACCCCGACGCCGACCCCGACGCCGACACCGACCCCCACGCCGACCCCCACACCGACGCCGACCCCGACCCCCACGCCGACGCCCACGCCGACCCCCACGCCGACCCCCACGCCGACGCCGACGCCGACCCCCACACCGACCCCCACGCCGACGCCGACGCCGACCCCCACACCGACCCCCACGCCGACCCCCACACCGACCCCCACGCCGACGCCGACGCCGACCCCCACACCGACCCCCACGCCGACGCCGACGCCGGAGCCCACTCCCACCCCGACACCGACCCCCACACCGACTCCAGGTTCAACGCCGACACCCAGCCCAGCACCCCCAGGCGAAGGGATCCGACTGGTCAAGCGGATCACCGCCCTCAACGGCCTCTCCATCCCCGAGTTCTTCGACGATCCCACGGATCCCAACGACAACCCAGGGATCCCTTGGCCAGGCGGAGCCAGCACCTTCCTGCAGGGGGCCATCAACCTGCCGGTGCGCCCAGGAGCGCGGGTGCAGTTTGCCATCTACTTCCTGCTGGACTCGCCCGCTTCCACCTTTGTGGTGTGCGATCCCCTGGCGCCTGGCTTGCAGTATGTGCCGGGCAGCCTGTCGGTGAGCACAGGGGGAGGGGGAGCCTTCATTCCGCCGGGTGGGGCCGTGCCGCCTGCTTGTGGGGGCATCAGCAACCCCAACGGTGTGGTGGTGGTGAATGTGGGGGGAGGCAGTTCTGGCTCAGCCGGGGTCATCCGTTTCGAGGTCGCCGTTCCTAGGTGAAGCCCATTCCACACCTTGCCCCTCAACCGGGAGCAGCCTCTCATCCCGAGGTGAGGCCATGCCTTATCGGCTGGCGGAAGGGAAGTGGGAGTGGAATGGGAAATCCACCGCAGCCAGCGGTAGATTTAGGGAGAGGAGGTCTTCGAGGTTAGCCGATTGCCAAGCCCCTCTCCCTGTCTATGGCTTGTTGCCGCAGGTGAGCAGGGGGAGATCCTCTTACTGGGCCATCTTGATTGACAGAGAGGCAAGGTGTGGGCAAATACAGCTCTAGGTTCGTATTGCCTTTGTTGGCGAGTATAGCAGCGGCAGGTTTGCAGTTGCCTTCGCCGGCACAGACTACGATCATCGTCACCACCCCAAGCGATGCTATAGCCACTGATGGCTTCTGCTCTCTGCGGGAGGCCGTGATAGCTGCAAACACCGATTCAGCAGTGAATGAGTGTCCTGCGGGCTCAGGTGCAGACACGATTGTGCTGTCGGCAGCGACGACCCACACCTTGTCGAAAGACGACGATGGGCTGGGACACCAAACCGACTCTGGAGCGGACAACGACGATTTGGACATTACCAGCACCATCACCATTCAAGGCAACGGGGCGACGATCCAGCGAGATACTTCGGTAAAGTGCGATCTAAATGGTAGTGCAGCTAAAGGCGAGTTTCGGATTTTCCATGTCAGCAGTGGAGGTAAGCTCAATCTACAAAGTGTAGCGATCAAAGGCGGCTGTGCGGATGGAGCCAATTTTCCAGATACTGCCGGTGGCGGTGTTTTTGTGGAGGTCGGCAGTCAGCTTGCAGTCTCCGAGGTTCAGATCTCCAGTAATGGGGCTTTTTCTTTCGGGGGCGGCATCCACAACCTGGGCACAGTAACTATCAACAAAGCCGATATCTCGGGGAACAGTGCTAACCAGCAAGGGGGTGGCATCCACAACGGCAGCGGCGGTAAGGTAAACGTTACCAACGCCGGCATTACCAACAATGGTGCCGGCAAGGAAGGGGGCGGCATCTATAACCTGGGCACGGCAACCATCAGCGAAACTGGAATTTCCAACAATGGCGTTGGTGACAAAGGGGGCGGCATCTACAACGGCAGCGGCGGCACGATAACGGTTACCAACGCCGACATTGCCAACAATGGTGCTGGCAAGGAAGGGGGCGGCATCTACAACGGCAGCGGCGGCAAGGTAACAATTACCAACACTGGCATTTCCAAGAATGGTGTTGGTGAGAAAGGGGGCGGCATCTACAACTTGGGCACAGTAACCATTGACGCAGCGGGCATTTCCGACAACGGTGCCGACCAGGAGGGAGGTGGCATCTACAACGGCAGCGTCGGCAAGGTAACAATTACCAACACTGGCATTTCCAAGAATGGTGTTGGCCAAAGAGGAGGCGGTATCTACAACCTGGGCACAGTAACCATTGACGCAGCGGGCATTTCCGACAATGGTGCCGGCCAGGAGGGAGGCGGCATCTACAACGGCAGCGGCGGCACGGTAACGGTTACCAACGCCGGCATTGTCAACAATGGTGCTGGCAAGGAAGGGGGCGGCATCTACAATTTAGGCACGACAAACATCAGCAAAACAGGGATCTCCGGCAATAACGTTAGTGAAAAGGGGGGCGGCATTTACAACGGCAATGGCGGCAAGGTGACCCTCAACGCAAGCGAGATCTCCTTCAACAATGTCGGCCAGGAGGGGGGAGGCATCTATGTTTCCAGCAGCAGTACAGTAAACATTACCAACAGCACCCTATCAGGAAATAGTGCTGGCACAAAAGGCGGTGGCATTTACAATCTCGGCACCAGCAGTCTAAGCTTTGTAACAATTGCATCGAACTCAGCTTCAAAAGGTGGAGGTATTTTCAACGACGCCACAGCCAACCTTAGGAACTCAATCGTAGCAAACAGTACAAGCGGAGGTAATTGTTCCAACGCTGGCACTCTCACCCCCAGCGGGGCGAATCTCGACACCGATGGAAGCTGCCCAGGACTTACGGCTGTGACCTCAGCAGCTTTGAACCTTGGGCCACTGGTCAACAATGGTGGGCCGACCCAGACCCATGCCCTTCTGGCAGGCAGTGTAGCCATCGACGCTGTGCCAGCCGGGCAGTGTACCGACCTGAACAGTAGCCCTGTCAACCAGGATCAGCGGGGTTTTTCCCGACCTGCTGGAGTTCGGTGTGATGTAGGAGCATATGAGGAGCAAGCTCCGCCCACCCCCACCCCAACACCGACGCCAACACCCACTCCAACACCGACGCCCACCCCAACACCGACGCCAACACCCACTCCAACACCGACGCCCACCCCAACACCGACACCCACACTCACTCCGACGCCCACACCCAGCCCAGCACCTCCCCCAGGCGAAGGGATCCGACTGGTCAAGCGGATCAGCGCCCTCAATGGTCTCTCCATTCCCGAATTCTTCGACGAGCCCACCGACCCCAACGACAACCCAGAGCTCCCCTGGCCGGGCGGAGCCACCACCTTCCTGCAGGGGGCCATCAACCTGCCGGTGCGCCCAGGAGCGCGGGTGCAGTTTGCCATCTACTTCCTGCTGGACTCGCCCGCTTCCACCTTTGTGGTGTGCGATCCCTTGGCAGCGGGTTTGCGGTACGTGCCGGGCAGCCTGTCGGTGAGCACAGGGGGACCCCCTGTGGCCCTTAGCGACGCCCAAGATGGGGATAGGGGGGCCTTCATTCCGCCGGGTGGGGCCGTGCCGCCTGCTTGTGGGGGCATCAGCAACCCCAACGGTGTGGTGGTGGTGAACGTGGGGGGAGGCAGTTCTGGCTCAGCCGGGGTCATCCGTTTCGAGGTCACCGTTCCTAGGTAGGAGAGCCGTGTAGCCATGCCCTTGGAGAAGTTGGTCCCGCTATTGCGGTCGCAAAAGCGTCGTGTAGCGATGACGGCTTTCCCCCAGGTGGAGTGAGCCAGTCGTGGAGATATCTATCGAGGTTTGACAGCGCTTGCCGCCTGTGACGGTGGGATGTCAGGCTGAGACAGGAGTGGTTTTGCAGTCGGTAGGAACCATGACGCAGCGTGCCCAAGGATTTTGGCAATGGGGATCCCTTTGCCGGATTGGCCTCTACGTAGCTGCTCTATTCTGCGTGGTGGTGCTCTGGGGGATCCCGGCCTTGGCTCTGCCCCAGGGGGATGCCATTACCGATCCACGTACCCTCTTGCGGCGGGCGCTACCCATCTCAGAAACGAAGCTGCTGGAGGTTGATGAAGCCATCTCCAAAATCGACACCGACCTGAAGTACAACCGCTGGTCAGCGGTGCGGGGAGATGTGCGCCAGGTGGAGCGGCTTCTGGATCGCCATGGAGATTCCCTGCTGGCCGGCTTGCCCCCGGATCGGGTGACCCCAGCCTCTGAACAGATGGCTGCGCTGCGGGAGCAGTTGCGGGTGATCGGCCAAGCCAGCGAGCGCAAATCCAAGGGTAAAGAAGAGGCCCGCGCTGCCTACGACCGTCTAGTGGACGAGTTGGGATCCCTCGAAAACAACTGGGTGGGGGCTTTCCCCTACACAGTGCCTGCTGAGTATGCCGACAAACCTCAGCTCTTGGGGCGGGCAGAGGTGGAGCTAAACACCACCGCTGGGCGCATGGTGATCACCTTAGATGGCTACAGCGCCCCCATCACTGCCGGCAACTTTGCCGACCTGGTGCAGCGGGGCTTCTACGATGGCCTGACCTTTGACCGGGTGGAGACCTTCTTCCTGGCGCAGGCCGGGGATCCCCCTGGCCCTGCCGATGGCTATGTGGATCCCGCCACCGGAAAAATTCGCACCATTCCTATGGAGATTCGCGCCAAAGGCGAGGTGATGCCCCGCTACGGCCAAACTTTTGATCAGATGGGCCTGTGGGATGTGGAACCGGCTCTGCCCTTTTCCGCCGAAGGGACGGTGGCCATGGCCCGCTATCCCGACGATCCCAACAGCGCTTCTTCCCAGTTTTTCATCTTCATGGCCGAACCGGATCTCACCCCCGCTGGGCTCAACCTGATGGATGGCCGCTATGCGGTGTTCGGCTACGTTACCGAGGGAACGGAGGTGCTGCGCCACATCAAAGTGGGGGATCGGATTTTGAGTGCCAGATTGATTTCCGGCCAAGACAACCTCAAAACTGGAGCCTAGAGGGGATCCCTTCCTTCCTGCCTAACCGTGTCGATAAGCCGCCGTACCGTCGCCGCCCCTGCAGAGGGCTGGAAGCGAAAGGGAAATTTGCCCCTGGCCAACAGGCGCAGACCTAAAGGCACCAAGCTGAGCAGCCCTTTGGGATCCCGGCCCACCACCTGCAGGGCAAAGCGGCGCTCATCTATCCAACCACCGGAGCGCACCAGTTGCACCAGAGTCTTGCGGTGGCGGATGGCTATGGGCAAGGACTCCGTCCGAATAGCGCGAACAGCGTGCTGGCGGGAACGGTCGGTGGGCAGAGCAGCGGTCTTGTCTACAGGGCGGGAGAGGATCCCCTGTTTGAGTTCGGTGATTTGATCCAGGGGTGCCACGCCCATCGGGCAGACGCTGTTGCAGTTCCAGCAGCGGGTACAGCCCCAGACACCAGCCAAGCTATCCAGAGCCTGCAGGCGTTGTTCCCGTTGGCTGTCGCGGCTGTCTTGGACGAGGCGGTTGGCTTTGGCCAGAGCATGGGGGCCGACAAACTCTGGGTTCACCTCTTTGGCATTGCAATCGGAATAGCAGGCTCCGCAGAGAATACAGCCACCGGCAGCGTTGAGATGCTCCCGTTCGGCAGGCAGCTGTAAAAACTCTCGCTCCGGGATGCGTCGCCCCGCCGTGCTGACAAAGGGATCCACCCGGCTGAGATCGTTCCAGAAGGGCTGCATATCCACCACCAGATCCCGCAGAACGGGCAGGTTTCCCAGAGGGCCGATGCGAATAGGCTGCGGCTGGGGGCTGCGGGGATCCAGCTCTTCGCCCACATGTCGGCCACAAGCCAAGGCTGCCCTACCGTTGATGCGCATGGCGCAACTGCCACAGATGGTGTTGCGGCAGTTTTTGCGGAAGGCCAAGCTGCCATCCTGCTCCCACTTGATCTGGTTGAGGCAATCGAGAATGGTGGCGCCAGGGGATGTCTCCAGCCAGAAGGACTGCCAGCGGGGCGGCTCCGGCGGCAACTGTCGGAAAATCTGCAGTTCTACTCGCAAAGTGTTCTGCACCGCTGACGCGAAGGGTGGGGATCCGGGCGATGGCAAGGGATCCCATCCTAGCTCTCTCAATATTGCCCCGCAACGCTCGCGCGAACAACGCGACAGCAGGAGTGCTACAGGGCGCGGCTGAGGGCGCTCCCCGGCCCCTGAAACAACAGCCAAGAAATAAGGAAGTTGGTGACAAACACGCCCAGCAGCGCCGTAACCACCGCATCGGTGGTGGAGCGGCCCACCCCCTTGGCCCCTCCGCTGGTGGAAAGGCCCCAGTTGGAGCCGACAATGGCGATCAAAGACCCGAACACCATCGCCTTCAAACAACAGACGAGCAAATCCCAAGAGGTCAGAAGGGTTTGCGCCGAGTTGAGAAACACTGTAGGAGAGATGTTGTAGGCCGAAGCGCAGATGATCATCCCCCCCACCAGCCCCGTCAGCAGGGAGAGGATGGTGAGCACCGGCAGCATCAGCCCCGCAGCCAGCACCCGCGGGATCACCAGATAATCCACCGGATCGGTGCGTAACAACAGCAGAGCGTCGATCTGCTCCGTGACCTTCATGGTGCCCAGCTCGGCGGCAAAGGCGGATCCCACCCGTCCGGCCAAGATCACCGCCGTCACCACCGGTGTCAGCTCGCGGGCAAGGGCAATCGCCAAAACTCCCCCAATTAGGGAGGAAGCGCCAAAGTTGATGAACTCCCGCGCCAACTGGATGGTGAAAACACCGCTGATCACCACCGCCGTAATCAAAACAATCAGCAGCGACTCCAGACCCACCGCCGCCAACTGATCCAGGGTGTTGCGGCGATGGATACGGCCCCGCATCAGATGCAAAATCACCTGGCCGGCCAGGAGAAAACTGCTGCCCACCCGCTGCAACCAGCTCATGGTTTCCGTCTCAAGAAGCCGTTATCGCTAGGCGACGCTTTGGCGACCCCGTTAGGGGGGCGGAGTCCTTCGGGGTTGCCGGCTCCGCTGGCAGCTGAAAGCCGGGCACAAACGAGGCCCGTGTCAGGGGTTGATCCAGGATCAGCCCCTCTCCCCCCAGCACTTCTAGGGCACGGCCTTCCACCGAGATCCACACCCGCGCGCCGGGGTTTTGGCTGGTGGCGGTGTAGAGCACCTGCGCAATCCGGCTCATCATCGCCGTGGATCCCCCCCCTTGCGTGAATTCGGGGGAGAAGTTGAGGAAAATATCGTCGCCCTCCACCCGCACATCCAACACCCGCGTCTGGGGGGGAATGGCCGTGGTGAGGTGGGGATCCCGGGGGCCGGCAATCAGCTCCTCCAAGGCCAGGCGGATGGCTTCTTGAGTGTCAAAGGCGCGAACCCTGCGCTCCTGCTGCACGTAGTCAATAGAGTTGTCAGCACTGGTCAGCCAATACAGGGAAAGGGTTTGCCGGGGCCCGATGCTGTACCACCAAGCTCCCCCCATCACCCCTAACCCCAGCAAGAAGCCAAGGATCCCCAATTGCAGGGCCCGGCCGCGACGCGGGCGGGAACGCCGTCCTCCCAACCTGACGGAGCTGAGCTGTGCAATACGGCCTCCGTAGTGGCTCATCGCTGGCGATCCCCCTCTCTAACCTAGCTCTAGGGTAGCGAAGAAAAGCCCACTCTGCCGGGGATCCCCCATAGGCTGGACAGGCAAAAGTGCGGCAGCAACTGGGATCCCTTTATTTGTATGATGATAATGATTTACACCCGGCATTGCTGAGTCGATAACTGAGCACACAAGGAGCTGAGCCTCAATCATGGTTACTGCCACCGCTACTGCCACCAATGTTGGCTACATCACTCAGGTCATTGGGCCTGTGATCGACGCCGAGTTTCCCAGCGGCAAGCTGCCCGAAATCTACAATGCCCTCAAGGTGGAGGGCACAACCGAAAGCGGCCTGAAGGTTAACGTCACCTTTGAGGTGCAGCAGCTTTTGGGGGATAACCGCGTGCGTGCGGTGGCCATGTCCTCGACCGACGGCCTGGTGCGGGGCATGCCGGTGGTGGATACGGGCGCTCCGATTACTGTGCCGGTCGGGCAGCCCACCCTGGGGCGCATTTTCAATGTGCTGGGAGAGCCGGTTGACCAAGGAGAGCCCGTTCAAGCCCAAGAATTTGCCCCCATCCACCGCAGTGCGCCTCCACTTGTCGATTTGACGATTAAGCCAGAGCCCTTTGAAACCGGCATCAAGGTGATTGACCTGCTGGCCCCCTTCAAAAAGGGGGGCAAGGTGGGCCTGTTTGGCGGTGCCGGCGTCGGCAAGACAGTGCTCATCCAGGAGCTGATCCACAACATCGCTGAGGAGCACTCTGGCCTATCGGTGTTTGCGGGCGTGGGAGAGCGCACCCGCGAGGGCAATGACCTCTACAACGAGATGAAAGAATCCGGTGTGCTGGACAAAGTGGCGCTGGTCTATGGCCAGATGAACGAGCCACCGGGTGCCCGCATGCGGGTTGGCCTGACTGCCCTGACCATGGCAGAGTACTTCCGCGACGTTAACAAGCAGGACGTGCTGCTGTTCATCGACAATATCTTCCGCTTTGTGCAGGCCGGGTCGGAAGTGTCGGCGCTGTTGGGCCGCATGCCCTCGGCGGTGGGTTACCAGCCCACCTTGGCTACCGAAATGGGCAACCTGCAAGAGCGCATCACCTCTACCAAGCAGGGATCCATCACCTCGGTGCAGGCGGTGTATGTGCCTGCTGACGACTTGACGGATCCGGCCCCGGCCACCACCTTTGCCCACCTTGACTCGACGGTGGTATTGTCCCGCAGCTTGGCAGCCAAGGGTATCTATCCGGCGGTGGATCCCCTGGATTCCTCTTCCACCATCCTGCAGGCGGACATTGTGGGCGAAGAGCACTACAACACCGCCCGGGCAGTGAAGCAAACGCTGCAGCGCTACAAAGAGCTGCAAGATATCATCGCCATCCTGGGGCTGGACGAGCTGTCGGAAGAGGACAAGCTGGTGGTGGCCCGCGCCCGCCGCATCGAGCGTTTCCTGTCCCAGCCGTTCTTCGTGGCGGAGGTGTTCACCGGCTCCCCCGGCAAGTACGTGAAACTGGCAGACACCATCAAGGGCTTCCAGCGCATTTTGTCGGGGGAACTGGACGATCTGCCGGAGCAAGCCTTCTACTTGGTGGGCACCATCGAAGAGGCCATCGAGAAAGCCGAGAAGCTCAAGTCCAAGTGATCCCTCACCCCCAGCCCCTTTCCCACAGGAGGAGAGGGGAGTTGCCGATAGCGCGGCGACTGGGCTCCCCAGGGTTGAAGGGGGGAACGCCCTGGTGGCATTGCTGACTGAAAGCGCTCCCCAGACCCGGCAGGGCTCCTTCTTTTCGGGGGAGCCTTGGTTTTATCTACAGGTGGGACGGCTGCTAGGGATCCCCGGCGACAGGCCCGAAGCGATAGCCCTTGCCGTAGACGGCGTGGATCAATTCTGCTGCCCCGGGCAACCTGAGGCGTCGCCGCAGCAGGCGCACCTGGGCTGCCAAGACGTTGCTGCTGGGGGGATCCTCTCCGGCCCACACCTGCTCGTAGATCTGGTCGTGGGTGAGCAACTGGCCGGGATGGGTCATGAAGTACTCCAGCAGGCGAAACTCTTTTTGAGAGAGGTGGATCATCCGCCCCTGCCGGTAGGCCACCTGGTTCTCCCGATCCAGCTCCAAATCCCCGACCTGCAGGCGAGGGATCCCTTCTCCAGGGCCGGTGGCCCGCCGCAAGAGGGCCCGCACCCGCGCCAGCAGTTCCCGCAGCTCGAACGGCTTTACCAAGTAATCATCTGCCCCGGCATCCAGCCCTTCCACCCGGTCGTCTAGGGTATCTTTGGCGGTCAAAAACAGGATGGGAGTGGTGCCATCCACCTGCCGCACCCGCTGACAGAGGGAAAGCCCGGAGAGCTCCGGCAACATCCAATCCAAGACCAGCAGATCGTAGGGCAGAGCGGGGGACTTTTGCAGCAGCTCCCAGGCCCGCCCTCCTGTGTAGGCGACGTCCACCGTGTAGCCCTCTCGCCTCAATTGCTGGGCCAGAGAATCGGCCAACTCCACTTCATCGTCCACCAACAAAATCCGTGCCATAGGACTCCGTCCCGCTAACGCGAACACCTCAGGACTCGGTCTCGCTGTTGTCTTGGAAACAATGTGGAGCGCTGACGTACTCAGAAAAAGACTCCGTCCCGCCAGAACTGGAGAGCGGCTCAAGCTGCAAGGATAGATCGTAAAGGCGGCGCCGCGTCCAGATGGGGGATCCCTGTAAACGCTGGGCCAACCGGCGGCTGGCTGCGGAGCGGGATAGGCCCTCGGCCAGCAACCGGGCCATTTCTTGGCGAATTTCCGCTTCCGAAGCACCGTCTCCCAGCCCGTTCAAGGACTCCGCCCCGCCCCTGGCAGGGTTGTTGCTTTGTAACGCTGTCGCGACGGGGCCGCGAACGGCACCGACATATCCCTCAAGCAAGAGGGTGAACTCCCCTCGGGGCGGCTGAGCAGCGCAGTGCTCCAAGGCTGCTGCCAGGGATCCCCGCCAGAAGGACTCGTACAGCTTGGTCAGCTCCCGCGCCAGCACGATCTGCCGCTCCGGGCCGCAGTGATCCAGCAGATCCTGCAGAGTTTGGCGCAGGCGATGGGGGGCCTCGTAAAGGATGAGGGTGCGGGGCTCTTGGGCCAACTGCCGCAGGCGGGCCTGTCGCTGACTGGGTTTAAGCGGCAAAAATCCCTCGAACACGAATCGTTCTGTGGGCAGGCCCGAAGCGGTCAAGGCCGCAACAGCAGCTACCGGCCCCGGCACAGGGATCACCGGGATCCCAGCTTGAATGCAGGCACGCACCAGCTCTTCTCCCGGATCGGAAATGGCGGGGGTGCCGGCATCGCTGATCAGGGCCACCGACTGGCCCGCCGACAGATACTTCAGGAGTTGCGGGATCCGCTGGGCAGCGTTGTGCTCGTGATAGCTGATGAGGCGGGCGGAGATTTGAAAATGTTTAAGAAGCTGGCCGGAGTGGCGAGTATCTTCTGCTGCCACCCAATCCACCTCGCGCAGAACCCGCAGCGCCCGCAGGGTGATGTCTTCGCGGTTGCCGATGGGGGTGGCCACCAAGTAAAGGCTGGCGGTGGGGTGTTCCATCCCGATAACCTATTCTCCGCTCCAAGGGCTTGCTGCCAACAATTGGAGATCACCTCGGATCCCCAGATTAACTTCTCTTGGCCGGTGCCCCGATACCCAGGCATCTGCCTTTCGTGCTAGCGTTGCGTAGCAACAATGAGGAGTGAGGATTGAGAAGTGAGGCTCTTTCCTCTTTTCTCTCTGGAGAAGGATCCCGGTGCGCTTGACAACGCGGGCCACCTATAGCATCAGGGCTTTGTTGGATCTGGCTATGCTCGGCTCCGGGCAAATGGCTTCGGTGCGGGCCATTGCCGAGCGACAGGGAATCCCGGCTCCCTACCTGGAAAAGTTGCTGATTGAGTTGCGGCAGGCTGGCTTGGTTTGTTCCCAACGGGGGGCCCAGGGGGGCTACCGGCTGGCACGGGCACCGCGGCGGATCCCGATTAGCGCCATTTTGGCGGCAGTGGGAGAATCCTTGGATCCTCTCATGGACAGTTCTAATCCTTCAGCCGTGCATCCGGCGGAGCGGCTGGACTGGGTGACGGAAGCCCTGTGGAAGCGGATCGCTCGGCAAGTGCAGCAGGTGCTGGAGGAAACCACTCTGGAAGATCTGTATTTTGATGCCCGGAGCTGGCAAGCGGCTCAGGATCAGGAGAGTGGATTTGTGGTTTGAGCCTGCTGGCGGGATGGAGTCATCGCTGTTTTTTCCGGCCCAACCGACTGCCGGGCTGGTGCTGGCGGCAGCTTTGGTATTGGATTACCTGCTGGCGGATCCCTGGGGTTGGCCTCATCCAGTGCGGGTGATGGGGGCTGTTATTGCCTGGGGGCAAGGCTATATCCTCAAGCACTGTTCGACTCCGCAAGCACAACGGTGGGGCGGGGCAGTTCTCACCCTAACTTTGGTGGGGGGATCCTACGGCATAGGCTGGGGGCTGGTCGCCATCGGCAATGCCATCCACCCCTGGGCAGGGATCCTCGTGCAGGTGATCCTGATGGCCAGTTGTCTGGGAGGGCGCAGCCTGCGCTTTGCTGCGTTGGAGGTGTTGGATCCCTTGGAAAAAGGGGATCTGCCGGAGGCCCGTCAACGGCTCAGCCGCTACGTGGGGCGGGATACAGAGCACCTGACGGAGCCGGAGATTTTGCGGGCGGTGATTGAGACGGTGGCCGAAAATACTCCCGACGGAGCAACTGCCCCTCTGTTCTACGCCTTCTTGGGAGGGGCGCCCTTGGCCCTAGCCTACAAGGCCAGCAGCACGCTGGATTCGATGGTGGGCTACCGCCACCCCCCTTTCACCCATTTGGGCACAGTGCCGGCCCGCTGTGAGGATGGGCTGACTTGGCTGCCCTGCCGCCTGACGGTGCTCACGCTGGCGCTGCTCAGCCGGGATCCTTGGGGGTTCTGGCAGCGGTGTCGTCAGGACGCGCAAGCGGATCCCAGCCCCAATTCGGGGTGGAGCGAAGCGGCTTTTGCCTGGCGGCTGCAGATCCAATTGGGGGGAACCAATTTCTATCAGGGGATCCCGAAGGTGAAACCCAAATTGGGGATCCCAGCTCGCCCCTTGACCCCGCAAGTGGTGCGGGAAAGCTTGGGACTGCTGCGACAGGTTGTATGGATTTGGGGGAGTTTGATGGTGGGAGCAACTCTCCTGTTGACCGTTCTGCAACTCATGGTCGTTTATTTCACCCCCTAGGATGAACTAAACAACCGGTTGCTTCCTGCTTCTACGACCCTTACCTAGCTGAGCTTTTGACTCAACCCCGGCAGAGGAATCTCCACAGGTGCAACTTCCCCCAGAACTTGAGGTAGAGTTAGCAAAGCTAACTAGATCGGCGGCAACAAAAACCGTAGCTGCTGTCAACCTGCCGTGAACCTAGAACCGCTGAAATAAACGATGATAAAAACAGCAGCTGCTACAGATATCAAGCACAGGGCGGTGGGGCATCCCGTCCTTTTCGCGTCAGCGGGACGGAGTCCTTGAAGCTCGCACTCTCTCGCTTTAGCGGCGCGGAGCGCTTTGCGTCAGCATGAGTGCGGGAGTTATGTCACTTGTGCAACCGTTTATCGCTGGCTGAGCCGAGCAGACCTCACGACAACAAAAGTCAAGACCCGCAAGCGAAAGACAGACTTGGCTGCCCTGCAGCAAGACGTAGACCAGTGCCCAGAAGCTCGACTAAAGGATGGAGCCCAGCGCCAGAGCAATACCCATTAACTGCAGCATTGACAATATCCGACAATATCCAAACAACAAAAAGGCCCCCTTTCGAGGGCTTTTTTGAGGATACTGTTGCGCCGTTTTACCGTGGTTTTCGACCTGGAAAATCCAGTATAGGATACCGGGGATGATTGTCGATAGTTTCCAAATCAAGTTTGGCCTACTGCTCTCACATCCACTTCCCATCCTAATTGTCGAAGGGTATAGATCGCAAAAACATAACGGCAGTCACCAACGCCGCAGAATCCTCTCCCAATCATACCCCATTTTTGGGGTGTGCCCGTCAAGTGCTCACCAAGGGCTAGGATAAAAGACAGCTTGACGGGTTGCTGGCCATGCTTGGTTCCTGGTTAGACAACATCTACGGCGCTTGGTTTCTGCCGGAGCGCACCTTTCGGGCGTTGCGGGAACAGCCTGTTCTCTGGCAAGCCTTTGGGGTGGTGGGGCTGCTCAACGTCCTGGATGCGATTCGCCGCTCTGGGGTAAGCCTGCCGAGCATGGTGCTGGCGGTGCTGATGGGATCCCTGGGCTGGGTGGGTTTGGCGGCTTTGTTGCAATTGCTGGCCTTTTGTTTGGGTCGGGCTGTCCCTTCCTTTTCAGCGCTGCTGTGCTTGACGGGGTTTGCCGGTTTGCCGTGGCTGCTGCTGGGGCCTGCTCAATCGTTGGGTGGGGTGGTGGGATCCCTGCTGGGCTTGTCAGCTCTGCTGTGGTTTGTGGTTTGGCAGGTGCGGGCAGTAGCTGTAGCGCTGGATTTGGAGTGGTGGCGGCTGCTGGGCCTGATCCCATTGGCTTTCCTGGGGGGGATCTTGGCCCTGAGCTGGCTGACCAGCAGCGTCGTTGCTTTGGCTTCCTTGGGCTAAAGCTTATAGTTGTTTCAGGTTAAGGTGAAACGCCTAGGCTACTGATCGCGCCAGCGGGACGGAGTCCTTGAAAAGCCTTCCGGTTCTGCGTATTGTTGCTCCGCAACGCTATTGCTATGCCTACGGCACCCTGACGGGAACCGCAACGCTATTGCTCCGCAACGCTGACACGACGACGCGAAGACGCGACTAACGTTCTAGGTGTGGGTGCAGCGTCCTGGTTGGAATTGAAATGATTGTAATTCTCGTTGAATCCCGGCGTGTGGCCAGGGATGCTTCCCTGGAATTAGCGGGGCACTCGCTGCAGATGCGGCTTTTCCTCCGGCAGAATAGCGCCTTCTACGGGGCAAACCTGTAAACAGATGCCACAGTCGATGCAGGTGGAAAACTCAATCCAAAAGTAGTCGGTGCCTTTGGCATTTTTGGTATCGCCGGGGTGGATGCAGGCAACAGGGCAAGCCTCTACACAGTCGGCCACACCTTCACAGATATCGGTGACAATTGTATGCGGCATGGATCCCTCCCAATGATTGCTCTAAGTCAAATTCTAAGTGCAGTTGCCACAAGGTCAGCCTTGACGTCGCCTGCGCTTCCTATGCTTTTGACTTTTTGATTGAGATGCGCGACATTAGCCCAAAGCTGTCTGAAAAAGATGGGGCTTATATCTCAGTTCTAGGGTTCATTTTAGGCCAAAATTGCTCCCCAACGAAGAATTTTCCGGATTGTCGCTTTTTCTGACTTTGTCTGGGGCCTCTCAGCACAGCGCCAACATGTGGGAGGTCAGAGACAGTCGGCAAACCGGCTCCCGCCGCCTCGAGAGTTCTTTCTTGCCAAAAATGCCAAGGGACATACTCTGCTTTGGCCTAAGTTTTAACCGAAAGGTAGGATGATTTGCCACAAAACCAAAGGCTAAACCTCTCTGGGATCCCGCTCTTGAGATTGCCACCAACGGCTGAGGGGCCAGTACAAAGCAGGTGCCCAGAGGCTACTTAAAATAGCAGACGTGAGGGAATTGCGTTGATGGTTCCACCAGATGCTCTCCAGAGAACGGGGGCCATCGCCACCAATGTTGCCGAAAAACCGAAGGGAGTTCTCCAATCCATCCAGCAAGGTTTGCGTTCCTGCTGGATCCAGGTCATCGGATCCCTGCGAGGCCACGAGCCACATCCATTGCAGTGCCATCAAGGTTTCGGCGATCACCACCATACCAAAAACGATCAAGGCCACCGAGATAAAGTCTTCTTGCATGTAGCGTTGTTTTTGCAACTTGGCGGTGAGGATCCCAACTACAGCCAGCCCCAGCGCATGGGTAGGACAAGGGCTGGTCAGCGCATCTTGCAGAAAACCCAGGGTGACCCCGGCAACAGCCCCCTGCCAAGCTTTGCGCCGCACACTCCAGCACACCACCCAGATCAAGGGCCAATCTGGGGTTAAGCCTGCTAGCTCCAAGCCCGGCCCTCGCCACCAAGGGGCCACTGCTGCCAGCAATCCCGACAGGACAGTCACCAGCCAGTTAAGGTGAGACTTAAGCTTAGGAATCAGAGGGTTGAGCATAGCGGTAGATCAAGGCCCATTCCAAGAGACCCAGCGGCGCCGACAGTTCGACAGTGGCTTGAGGGGCAGGGCTGGCATCCAAGTTGACCGCTCGAACCGTTCCCACCACAACCCCGGCTGGGTAAAAGCTGCTCAGGCCCGAGGTCACCACCACATCCCCCACCTCTACTTTGGGGGCCTTGTCGAAAAAATCCAAAATGGCACTCTGGGTGCCCGTACCCCTCAGGATGCCCATGTGTCGGCTGCGACTCAGCATTACCCCGACACGGCTGGTGGGATCGCTGATCAGGAGCACTCGGCTGGTGTTGGGCGTGACCGACTCGACTCGCCCGATCAACCCTCCCGGCGCCATGACTACATCTCCCACCCTGACTCCATGCCGGCTGCCGCGGCTGAGGGTGAGCTGTTGCCACCAGTGATCGGCGCTGCGACCCACCACGGCTGCTGGGATCCCCGCTTGGGGCATTTGCTCGGTAAATTGCAGCAGTCGCTTCAGCTCGCGGTTTTGGTACTGCAACTCGGCTACCAGGGCTTGCAGCTCACGGTTAGCGGCCTGGCTGAGCACCGCAGCGGGATCCACAGGCGGACGGGCTGGAGCAGTGATCCAACTGTACAATTCCACCAATAGGGATCCCTGGGTTTGGCGCAGGCCCAGCGCTGCCCCCATCGCCAAAGCAGACAGGAGCAACCCCAGGCTATGGCGCCTCCACCATTGGCGTAGCCAATTCAAGCAATACCTCTCCAACCCACTCGACTCACACCTTAGATCAGGGATGGGAAGAAACTCCTCTAGCCCTTGAAGCTGCCGCTCAACACTCGACCTAGGGTTTTGAAATCCTCCAAAACTCGCCCTGTACCGAGCACCACACAACTGAGGGGATCCGGGGCAATGTGAACCAAGATCCCGGTTTCATGGCTGATCAGGGCATCTAGACCCTTGAGCAAGGCTCCTCCCCCGGCCAGCATGATGCCTCGGTCGATGATGTCGGCAGCCAATTCCGGTGGAGTGCGCTCCAGGGTGCGCTTAATGGCTTCCACAATCACCGAGAGGGGCTCGGCCATGCTCTCGCGAATTTCGGTGCTCTTCACCGTGACGGTACGGGGTAAACCCGAGAGCAGGTGTAACCCGCGCACTTCCATGGTCAGTTCCTCTTGAATTGGGTAGGCGGAGCCAATCCGAATCTTGATCTCTTCAGCGGTGCGCTCCCCGATGGTGAGGTTGTGAACCTTTTTCATGTACTGGGCGATGGCCTCGCTCAGCTCATCTCCCGCTACCCGCACGGACTCGCTCAGCACGATCCCCTGCAAACTGAGGACGGCTACCTCAGTGGTGCCGCCGCCAATGTCGATGATCATGTTCCCAGTGGGCTCTTGCACCGGCAGCCCGGCCCCGATTGCTGCTGCCACCGGCTCATCCACCAAATACACCTCCCGCGACCCAGCTTGGAGAGCGGCTTCCATCACCGCCCGTCGCTCCACCCCGGTCACACCGCTGGGGATCCCAATCACAATGCGGGGAGCAATCAGGTACCGGCCCTCGTGTACGCGGTGGATGAAGTGTTTTAGCATCATCTCCGCCGTGTCGAAATCGGCAATCACCCCATCTCGCAGAGGACGCACCGCTACAATGTTGCCGGGGGTACGGCCCAACATTTTTTTGGCATCTTCCCCCACAGCCAGGGGTTGCTTGGTGTTTTGGTCGATGGCGACCACAGAGGGCTCTTGCAGGACAATGCCTCGCCCGGCCACGTAGACCAGCGTGTTGGCAGTGCCCAAATCAATGCCCATATCACGGGAAAATCGGCTGAATAACCCCACGGTAAGTCGCTCCAGTCTTGATTTGGGAAGAAGCAGCAAGCTTTGGTACCTACTATAGTCTAGTTCTGCAAGAGAATCTCCCCCGAAGAGTGGGAATCTGCTCCAGAGAAACCGGCTATGGCTGTATCCCAGCCAGCTGTGGAAGATCGAATTCGCCGCTAAGGTGCAATCCTGTTGTGATTCGGGATCCCTCGTGCCTAAGGTTGCCATTGCTCCAGCCGGCTATCCGGCCATCGCTCCCTATTCTCCCGGCGTGAAGGTGGGCAAAATACCCTCTACATCTCGGGCACATTGGCCCTGGATCCGGAGGGCAAGACGGTGGATCCGACATCGCCACCCAGACTTGCGTGGTGTTGGAGCTGAGTGACATCCTCCCGACGCTCACCCTGCGGGTACAGCGCGGGGCTTCTCGGCAGTTTAGCTAAGATAGACCAACCCGGTCTTTTGGCGGTTGCGATGCAGCTCTCTGGTGCCTTGGTTAGCGTGGCTACCCCGGACTTGCCTCGTCTACAACGCTTCTATCGGGATCTCTTGGGGATCTCTCCCCAAGTCCAGCTCCCGACAGAGGGGGATCCGGTGTACGTAGAGTTTCGTCTGCCAGGGTTGCGGCTGGGCCTCTATCGCAGCCGTCATCTCGATGGTGGTGCCCAAGCCGCAGCGGTGAGCCTCTGCCTGCAGGTGCAAGATTTACAGGGATCCCTGACAACACTGGAGGGGTTGGCGGAAGCTTATCAGATCTCCATTTCCCCCCTGCGGCAAGCCTTTCATGGACAGGAGGTGGATTTTCGGGATCCCGATGGCAACCGGATTGTGCTGCACCAGCCCTCTGCTGCTTTTGAGGAAGCGACGGCCTGGGATCCCCAGGGTTAGATCCGCCAAAGGTAGATGGTGTAGGTGTTGATAACATCCGATACGGTGGTGGTGGCGGTGGGGAGCCAATCTCCCATGTCGAAGGAGTGGGTGACCAGACGAGCGCCGGGCCGAAGCTGGGAGCGCAGCTTGTCTCGGATCAGCAGGTGGGAGCGGGGCAGCAAATAGCAGCTCACCACCGTCGCCGGGGTTAAGTCCAGAGTGAGCAGATCCTGCTGGAGCATGACTCTAGGTTGTGTTGATCTTTCATTTGAGCCAAAAGAGAGCACTGACGAGATAGAGAAAACTCAAGAAGTTCCTGGCCAATTTGTCAAAACGAGAAA
>NZ_JBSSCC010000033.1:0-30336 GCF_054059455.1 Thermostichus sp. MS-CIW-23
GGCGCTCTGATGTAGCTGTCGAGGTCATACCTTCTCGCCCTACCGGATGGTGTACGTATTGCATTGATCCAGCCTTTCTGTTCCCATCGCCTCAAGGTGTGGAGACACACCCCAAAATAATCCGCCGCTTCTCTCGGTTTTACATACCTAGCCATACCAAGCAGCCATACTGAACATGCTATACATTATTTTCAGTATAGTCCAGCGTATCATTGACTAGAGTCATGCTCCACAGCTAGCCCGGAGGTGAAGCCTACAGCTCGCTCTGTAAAGGGGACTGGCAGGCCAGCTCCAGGACTACCGAAAGCTGCTGGCCAGGAGCTACACAGAAACTCTGTCCTGCCGGCACGACTGACCGTGGGGGAGTTCACAGAACAGCCAATCCGTCCGCAAAAATTAGGGATCCCCTCACCTGCGGGGATCCCAGATGGGGTACTGGATCAAACCTTAGCGAGGGAAAACCACCTGGGCTCGCAACTCGCCCGGCGGGTTGGCCTGCGTGTGAATGTTGATGTAGTAAGCTCCGGCCAAAAAGCTGGAGACTTGCTCAGGGGTGAGGTTGGCTTCCAGTCGGAAATTCCCCGACTGATTGCCTGGATTCGGCAACATGTTCAAGACAAAGACCACCGGCCCTGTGGCCTGGGCGAAAGATTGTCCTGGCTGCGGCTGAGCAATGTGAATATGTCCAGGGCCAAAGTTAGCAATGGGTAGAAGTGGGGTTGTGAGATTTGTAAAGCTTCCTTAACCGCTGAGAAACAAGACAGCAACCAGGCAAAAGCCGCAAAAAACCTCGAAAATTGAACGAGGCCGAAGGGAAAAACCGATCAACAACATGGAAAAAGCTCCTCGGTCAGAGAACAGGCCAAATAAGTTACGTATCAGGCCCAGCTGCGGATTCATCTCTGGGTTTAAAAGACGGCGACATCACTGCTACCGAGAGACAAAAATCCCCACCCTGTGGGGGTTGGGGGATGGTGTAGACTGCACGCGGAGCAGAAATCTCTGACCGTACCCATTGGAAGGCATAGCCGGGGAGAGTGTTCACCAAGGCACTTTCCCCAACCTCCGTTCAGGATGGATCCGTTTATCCTCTGGCCGAGGCGGCCAAAGCAGAGTTCATGATCGGCCAGAACCAGTGGGGCCGCATCAGGATGACGGTGTCAATGACGTGGATGATGCCGTTATCGGCTTCGATGTCCGCTTGGATAACGGTGGCGTTGTTCACCTCGAACACATCCCCTTCAATGGTGAGATCGATGGGGGATCCCTCTACCGAGCCCACACTTTGGTACTTGGCCAAATCCGCCTTTTTCAGGCGACCGGGCACCACGTGGTAACACAAGATGCGGGTCAGTTGGGGGATGTTTTGCACCAGAGTGGTGATGGTGCCAGGGGGCAGCTTGGCAAAAGCCGCATCGGTGGGGGCAAAAACGGTAAAGGGGCCGGGGCTTTTCAAAGTATCCACCAGGTTTGCCGCTTTAACGGCAGTTACCAAGGTGGAAAAACCCTCAGCAGAGACCGCAATATCAACAATATCGGGCATGGCCGGGATCCTTTTGCTGTGAAGTTGTTGCTAACTGGATTGCTGCTCGAAAGGCTTTGGGATCATTAAAGTTGCCACGGGCTAGCGATAATTCTGATCTTGGATGTAGGAAAGACGGGCTGCTTCCCGGATCCCATATTCCGGTCGAGTGAAGCGATTGAGTTGGCCCTCAAAATAACGGCGATTCATCATCAAGTGCCGTGGATTTGGATCATCAAGGGGATACAAGAAAGCGGCCCTTCCCGCCTGAATCACGGCTGAGGTGACGTTGTACATGGAGCGCTGGAAGCTAACCCCCAATTGAATCAGCATGTCCTCTTCGCCGCGGCAATGCTTGCGGTAATATTCCACCAAATACTGGGGCAAAAAGTGGTACATATCCTGGTGCAAGAGCGTGGGCGGGATCCCGGCGGTGCCCACCGGAAACTTATCGGCGTAGAGGATCCCGTAGTGGAAGTCCAACTGGTTGGTGGGAACTTCGTTGGCTTGGGCGTTGTAGGACTTAGTGCCGCGGAAAGGAGAGGTGCGATAAAACACGGCCTCTACATAGGGGAAGGCAGCCTCATATAGCCAGGTGAATCCTTTGGATTTGGGCACAATATCGTACCATTCTCCCCGAATGCGCACGCGATGGTAGATGGGTCGTCCGGCAATGGCGAAGATCCCGTTGACCAAAAAGTTCATCGCCTCCGGCACGCTGGTAATTTTGCCTTCGTCGTAGAGATCGCTCATCTCAAAAAAGACCGGAGCCATCACCTCCCAAAACAGGCCCAACACCGAGTACATGGTGGCCTGGCGGCACAGCTCCAAGAACATATCAGGGAAGAGCTTGTATAGCCCCATCAACAAGGGGTTGCCCTGGCAATAGGCGCGGATGGCGCGGTCGGCATTTTGCTTGTATTCTTCGGAATCCATGTAGGGATCCAGCAAGCCCCCCATATCCCGGTGCCAGAGCATGGCCCGCATACATTCTTCGGCAAATTCCATGTTGATGCGGTCATGCCAGAGGTGATGCAAAATTCTGGGCAGCTTGCGCTTCAGCTCCCCTTTTTCCATGAACTCCAGCAGCTCGGGGTGGGCCGTAGCCTGGCCTCGCCAAATGCGCAAATCCGCGTTATCCCCCGCGTAGTGGTTGGCCAGCTTCAGATACTCTTCAGGAATGATGAACTTGAAAAAAGGCAAGGGATCCACAAACACCTGCTCGGCAATGTAGAGCAGATCCCGCCAGTAGAAATCCATTGGCACGGCATAGGCTTTGTAGAGGCCGATGATCTGCATCAGGTTTTCCGGCGTATCTGGCAGCATGGATCCCCCAGCCTCCAGGCGGTGGACTACATCCGCAAAAGGGTGGGTAGAAGGGGGAAGCTTGCGGGTTGTAAGGGTTGTCGTCATGGAAGAAGTCTCCAACTCTTCAAAAGTCCTGGCTCCATAGGGGGCATCTGCTGGGATCTCAATTCCTGGGAGTTTCCCGCTTGCCTGGATCGGCTCCAGAGAGGGTGATGGGGGCAAGGTCACCGGCTGATGCCAAGATAAGCGTTTGGGCCTGAGCCACCTGGGTGGATAGGGTAAAGGCCAAGGGTTGTGGCCATTTCACCAGGCTCATGGGCTGGATCCCAAACCAAACGATCAAGGCCGTCAAAATAAGCCCCGGGATCCGCTCCCAGCCATGCACGCGCGGGTAGTAGGCGGTGCGGTTGTCCAACCTGCCAAAGCAGGTGCGGTTCAGCAAAATCACGAAGTACACCGCCGTCAAACCGGTGCCACAGATGCTGATCAAAGTGGGCAGAGGAAAATCCTGATAGCTGCCCTGGAAGATCAAGAACTCCGCCACAAAGCCCACCAGGCCAGGGATCCCGGCGCTGGCCATCCCCCCCAAGATGAGCAGGGCGCTCACTGTGGGCAAGCCTCGCAAGGGGTTGAGCAGGCCGTTGAGCACATCCAGATCGCGGGTTCCCACTTTGCGCTCCACCAAGCCCACCAAATCGAACAGCAGCGCCAATATGAGACCATGGGAGACCATCTGCACCATCGCCCCGGTCAGGCTAATGGGGGTGGCTGCCGCCATGCCCAGCAGGATGTAGCCCATATGGCCGATGGAGCTGTAGGCCACCATGCGCTTGATGTCTTTTTGGGCGATGGCTGCCAAAGCCCCGGACAACACGGCAATGGCTCCCCACCAGGCCAGGATCCCACCCAGGTCGGCCCAAGCTTGGGGAAACAACTGCAGCCCAAAGCGAAACAGACCGTACGTGCCTAACTTGGAGAGGATCCCTCCCAGGAGGATGGCCACTGGCGGCGACGACTCCCCGTATGCATCAGGCAACCAGGTGTGGAAGGGGATCAGCGGCATCTTAATGCCGAAAGCCACGATCAAGGCCAACAGCGTCAAGGTCTGGGCAACAGGGCTGAGAGAGGTGATGCGGATCTCCAGCAGCTCAAAGCTATGGGGATCCCCCAGCCAGTAGATGGCCAAAAAGGCCCCCAACAGAAAGATGGCGGAAACGGCGGTGTAAATCAAAAACTTGATGGCAGCATAATCCCGCTTGGGGCTGCCCCAAATGGAGATGAGCAGGTAGATCGGGATCAGCACCAGCTCGTAAAACAAGAAGAACAAAAGCAGGTTCTGGGCGACAAAAGCGCCGTTGACCGACCCGCTCATGAGCAAAATGCAGCCGTAAAAGAGGTTGGGCCGCTTCACCTCTGGCTCAGCCGTCAGCACCGCAATCAGCGTGAGCAACCCGTTCAAAGCCACCATCAGCAAGGACAACCCGTCCAGGCCCAGGGAATAGCTCAGCCCGATTGACGGGATCCAATCCCACCGCTGCACCCATTGCAGCCCTCCCGCTTGCAGGTCGAAGTTGGCAAACAGCAGCAGCGAGATCACCAGCGGGATCCCGGCCAAGGCCACCGCCAGCTTTCGCCCCCCCAAGCCCAGGAACAGGAGCAGGGATCCCAGGATCGGCAACACAATCAAGGCACTCAGCATGGTCTCTTTCCTCTTTATTCAAGGACTCCGTCCCGCTATCGCCCAAGCCTAGAGAATCAGCCAGCCCAGCAGGGCCACCCCCACCACAATCGTCAGCACATAGGCTTGCAACTGGCCAGAGGTGGTGTATTTCAAAACCTGTCCACCCGCCAATACCGCCAAGCTGGTTAAATTCACCAAGCCGTCCACCACATAGCGATCGAACAGGGCCGTGATCTCAGAGATGATGCGCACCACAAACACCACACTGGCCCGGTAGAGCTTGGGGGTGTAGAAGTCGTTGGCCAACAGATCCTGCCAGTCGGCCAAGAAGGCCCAGTCCACCGGTCGTCGCTGCGGACGCAGGTATAGCCAGGCTCCCAAGGCAATCCCCGTCAGGCTGGATCCCGTCATCATCCCGGTAGGGATCCCTTCCAGAGCGGGAATCAGACCCAGCGTCGCCAGGATCATGGGCATGTGCAGCGCCACCCCCATCGTGACCGTCATGGGCAGCATCATCGGCCAATGCACCTCCGGCGAGCGCTCGCTCATCTGCTGCGGTTTGCCCCCCCAAACAAGGCCAAATACCCGTGTCAGCCCTAGGGCCGTTACAGCATTAGTAACCAGCACAACTGCCGCCCACAACCCCTGCCCCGGTTGCACCAACTGCTGCCACAGATCCGTCAGCACCCAAAAGGAACCGAAAGGCGGCAAAGCGATGATTCCGGCCATTCCGGTCAAGAAGCACAGCCCTGAGATAGGACGCCGCGACCACAGCCCGCCCAGGTAGCGCAAATCCTGGGTAATGCTGTTCCAGATCACCGTGCCCGGAGCCATCACCAACAGGGCCATCGCGGGCGCATAGGTCAGCAGCAACCCATAGGCTTGCTGGGGATGACCGGTGCCCACCGCCACAAAGATCAAGCCCATGTAGGCGCTCACCAGATAAGACAGGGCCCGCTTGGCATCGATCTGGGCCAAAGCCACCAGGGATCCCCCCACCGCTGTCAAGCCGCCGATGGTTAGCATCACCCTTAGCACTGTTGGGGAAAGCTCATAGAGGGGTTGCAGGCGAATCAACACCCAGGCCCCTGTGCCCACCACCACCGCATTGCGCAAGATCGTCGAGGGGATCGGCCCTTCCATCGCCTCATCCAGCCACAGGTGCAGAGGAAATTGGGCACACTTGCCTACGGGGCCGGCCAGCAACCCCAGCCCTACCAGGGCCAGCAGGGTGGGATCCACAGTGACAGATCCTGCCTGCACCGCCTCTGCCCAGGCCGCCAAATCCTCAAACTCCCAGGAGCCGGTCAGGGGATAGATGGCGATTACCCCCATCAAGAGCAACAGGTCGCCGATGCGCTTGGTTAAAAAAGCATCCCGTGCTCCCGTCACCACCAGCGATTGGTTGAACCAAAAGCCCACCAACAGGTAAGTGCCCAGGGTCAAAATCTCCAGGATCACGTAGCTGAAAAAGAGGGAGTCGCACAAAGCCAAGGCACACATCCCCCCCTCAAACAGGCCCAGCAGGGAGAAAAACCGCGCCCAGCCCCAGTCCATTTCCATGTAGCCAAAGCCGTAGATCTGGGCCACCAGGTTCAGCCCCGTCACCACAGCGCAGGCCCCCAGAGTTACCGATGACACCTGCAGCGGCAGCTCTAACATCAGATCCCCCACCTGTAGCCAGGGCAACCGAATGACCTGCGCCGGCTGATCCCAAATTGCCACCAGCGCTCCCACACTGTGAAGGAAAGCCACTAAGGTCAGCAGGGCATTCAAATAACCTGCCGGACGTGGTCCCGTGCGCCGGGTGATTCCTGGGGACCAGATCAGCGCTCCCGCCCACGCCACCAAGGCGTAGAGGGGAATCAGCCATGCAGTTGTGACCAGCCCGTTCAAGCTCATAATCCTCCTTCGGCCAGGGATCTTGGCCAAACTGGAACACTTGCTGAGATCCTGTAAAAAGTCTTAAGCAGCATCTTAGCTGCGAACTAGGATAGATAAAAATTGAACTTTCCGATAAAAACTATAGACAAAAATCTATAGTTCAAGCAGGGGGAGCAGAATAACCTCTGTCGTTGTCACCCCCTCACTCTCTAAAGCGTAGATGGAAATGAACCCCTTGGGAACTCAGGATCCCCGGCTGCGCAGATACCGTGAATGGCTCTAGGACATCCCCGAAGTTCTGCTGCCCTACTTCCGGTCTTCGATAGGCTAACGCAAGCAGGATCCCATTCACCTCTTCATCCCAAGGCTACCATCATAAGTCCCTGTGAAATTGCCAAGAAGATGAAGATTGAGAACAACGACCTAGAAGGGCGTTTTGACTTTGGGTTGCTTGACCTTCAGCTCGCGAATCCGTTTCAACATCTTCTGGAAATACTCCGCTAGGTAGTCCTCAAGAGAGGTCAGAGAGGCCAGTTCAATCCCCAGGGTTTCGCATACAGGCGTCATATCGGCGTGCATGGGTTCTTTGGCCGCGATCACCTCCACAAACGCCAGCCGGTCGGCAATGTTCCAGCTCCACTGAAAAAACTGCGCCACCTTGCGCGCCCCTCTCAGCAGTCCCAGCGGCATGGTGCTGACTTTGGCCTTTTTGCCGGAGAGCTGCTCGCACAAGGCAATGACTTCTCGAGCCGTCCAAGCCTTGGGCCCCACCAAGGGAAAGATTTGCTGCTTGGCAGCTTCTACAGTGAGAGCTCGCACCGCAAACCGGGCTGCATCTAGGGTGTCTAGGTAGGCCGTTGGCATGCCCTCGCCGGTTACCCAGACGATTTGTTCTTCCAAGATGGGGATGGCGTACTGGCCAATCAACCCCTGCATAAAGCCCGCTGGCCGGAAAATGGTGTAGGGCATCTGGGATCCAACCAAATACTTCTCAATGTGATGCTTGAAATTCATCAGGGGCACATTGGGATACTCGTGGTGGGCGCCCATGATGGAGAAAAAGATAAAATGCCCTACCTGGGCAGCCCGTGCCGCATTGATCAGGGCAACTTTGCCATCCCAGTCCACCTGACGGGCGCTGAGGGTATCGGTCACCCGCACCGTGGCACAGTCGATCACCGCCTCGATGCCTTCCATGGCGGAGTTGAGGGTGCTGGGCTGAAGCAGATTTCCCACCTTCAGTTGAGCGCCCCATTCACTTAAGAAAGCAGCCTTTGCCGGATTTCGCACCAGACAGGTAACTTGGTGTCCCTCTTCGATGGCTCGGCGTACCACTTGACGGCCCAGCGTTCCCGTCGCCCCCACAACCAGCACGTTCATAAAATTATCATTTCTTAACCTTAGGCTTAGTCTATCAGACCAGCGCAACTCCCGACACAACCTTAGAGGCAGCAACAAACCAATGGGGATCCCTTGCCAAACCGGCTCTGAAGGGATCCCTAGAGTTAGGTACTGAGAAAGCGTTCAGCCGGCCAGCTCGTTCATGCGTTGCGCCAGGGTAAAGTCCAGTTCTGTAATGCCCCCGGCATCGTGGGTGGTAAGATGCACCCGCACGCGGTTGTAGACATTGGTCCATTCGGGATGGTGCCCCATGCTCTCGGCCACCAAGGCCACACTGCTCATCCAGCCAAAGGCTTCGACAAAGGAGCGAAACTGAAATTGACGATGCAGCTTCCCATCCTGCAAAGACCAGCCCGGCAGATTTTCCAGCTTGGCTTGGACCTCAGCTTCACTGAGTTTGACAGGTCTGGACATGGGCTTTCCCTCCGGTCGATGCCATCGTTTTCATCACGCTTTCATCAAAGGAGCAACTGAGAGCGGATCCCAGCTTATTTACAAAACTTCATAACCTTTTGGTTCTGCCACGCCATCGGCGCCGAGGGGTTTGTACAGCCAGTAGCCTTGCACGGAGAAATGGGCCCGCTTGTAGAAATTGAGGGCAGCCTGGTTATGGCGATAAACCTGCAGGGTGATGGCCGCCAGCTGCTGCTGGGATCCCCAGCGTTCCACCTGTTGCATCAAAGCTCTGCCCAGGCCCTGCCGGCGATGGGCGGGATCCACCCAGAGCAGAAAAATGTAGGCTACCCGCCGATGGGTGGCTTGATCGGTGGAGATGCCGGCCCAAACACAGCCCACCGGCTCTGCAGTTTCTTCTTTCAAGATCCACCAGCAGGGGGTGCGGGGTGGGTCGAAGAGGCGATCCAGCGTCTCTTCTAGGTGATCCCAGTTGCTTTGCTCTGGAAAAGATTCCTGCAACGTGGCCTGCAATCCTCGTCGCACCCAGGGCCGATCCCAGGCTGAACCAATGCGCCAACGGTAACCGGCGGGCAAAGGGATCCCTTGTTCAGCCATCCTCAGGCATTTGCAGAAAGGGCCACAGGCGTCGCTTCTTCTAGAGGGGCAGGCTGGGCCATATCCTCCGGCAGAAACGAGCGAATGCTCACCACCACCAGGGTAAACAGAAACACCAGCAGGATGAGGGCAGGAAAGATATATTGCCGCAGGATGCTCATGCTTCTACATAATCATTTCAAGTTTCTACAGCATAGCGTGCAGGGAGGGATCCCTGGGCAGCTTTTCGGAAATCTCCTCGGTTTTTCTTCTCCTGGTCTCCATCTCAGCCCCTATCGACTGACCCTGGGGGATCCCATGCGTTAATAAGGTGAGAAAGTGTAGCCTATGATTCCAAAGTCAGGTCAGCTGTGCATTAAGGTCGAGCGTAGTTGTGGGTCATCACTCAACTGCCCAACCTGATCCCACTGCTGCGCGACGCGAGCGGAGAATCCATGAGCACCCCCAATCGCCCCTTGAAGACCCTTGGGATCCCTCCCAATGCCTGGGCTGTGAATGCCGAAATGGCCGACCTCACCCGTCCGCCCTTGGATCCCCGGCCCATCCTGCTACCCACCTCCAGCAAAACCCTGCGCTTGGATCTGGCCAAGGCGGCGTTGTTGGTGATCGACATGCAAAACGACTTTTGTCATCCCGACGGTTGGCTGGCCAGCATCGGCGTCGATGTTACACCGGCACGGGCTCCCATCGGCCCTCTAAAAGCCCTGCTGCCCCGCCTGCGACAAGCTCAAGTGCCGATTGTGTGGGTGAACTGGGGCAATCGCCCTGACTTGCTCAACATCAGCGCCGGCTTGCGACATGTGTACAACCCCACCGGAGAGGGAGTAGGGCTGGGGGATCCCTTGCCTAAGAACGGGTCTTTGGTCCTCACGCGGGGCAGTTGGGGCGCTGCTGTGGTGGAGGAACTGGAGGTCAAGCCCGAGGATATCTGGGTGGATAAGTTCCGCATGAGCGGCTTTTGGGATACCCCTCTCGATAGCATTCTCAGAAACCTGGGGCGCACCACCCTCTTTTTTGCCGGCGTGAACATCGACCAGTGCGTCATGACCACGCTGCAAGATGCCAATTTCCTCGGCTACGACTGCATTTTGCTGGAAGACTGCGCCGCCACCACCTCTCCTGAATACTGTTTGCTAGCTACCCTCTACAACGTCAAGCAGTGCTTTGGCTTTGTCGCCTCCTCCTCAGATTTGCTCGCGGCTCTCCCCTGTTAGCACTTGCCCACTATTCACCCCTCATCTCTTGAGCGGAGGATCCGGATGCAAACGCTCTCCCGCTGTGTGATCCCAATTGTTAAAACCCCTGCCGATTATCAGGCTTTTCGCATCAGCCCCCACGATACCAATCGCTTGGCCATTGTGTTTGATCCTTCTCATGCTCAGATTTCTCTGACTTTTTGTGTGGAGATCTTCGATGAGGGAGGCAAAACCCCTCCCAACCGCCATCAAATGGCTGTAGAGATGTTCTTTATCCTCAAGGGTGAGGGCATGGCCATTTGCGATGGAAAAGCGGCCCCCATCAAAACCGGAGACAGCATTTTGGTTCCGCCAACAGGCGTGCATGAAATCCGCAACACCGGCCCAGGCCGCCTCTACGCCCTCTGCTTCATGGTGCCCAACGAAGATTTTGCCGAGCTCATCCGCTCCGGCACTCCTGCGGACTTGGATGAGGAGGATTTGCAGGTGCTGTCGGGGGGCTGGAGAAGGGCATTTGCTGAGGCTTAGGCCTCAATGGCTCTGGGAGCTGTAGAGGTTGGAAGTCAGGGGTACTGATACATTCACGCTGAACTCTCCTGAACATGGTTCAGGAAAGAAGCGATCGCATCCTGCCTATCTCTGAGCAGGAAGGCGGTATCCCGCAAAGCCCTGAGGAATACCCCCCGAGCGCTTTCCCCCTTCACTTCCCGGCAACCGTTGCGGTGGACTCAAGGATCAGGGGGAAACTTGGTCTACTATATCCCTCTCAATGACTTTTGCCAAACCGCCTAAAGCTCAGTAAATTCAGCAAAGTTCAGGGTTTTGGGGGTTAGAGGCATGCTCCGACAAATCTTTTCCCAGGGTCTCTGTTTCCATAAATCCATAAAAGCCATAAAAGAGGGGTCTGGAGGGGGCTGCGTTTGCGCCAGCAGGCCGGAGATCAAGGGCAATACCAGGGAAGGGGCTCAAACTCTGGTGGGAGTTTCTCCCTCTCATAAGGGCTTCTGTTTTATCTTAGGAAGAATCCACCCAGGGATCCCTTAGGTTGTCCTTGGTTGGTATCCCTTTGGCAAGATCCGCTAGCCCAACCCAGGCCATGTTGCCCGTTCGCCCCCGCGAAACTGTTTCCATGTTCACCCGCGACGGGATCCAACTGGACGCGGATGTCTATCGCCCGCAAGGGGAGGGGAGCTACCCGGTTTTGCTGATGCGGCAGCCCTATGGGCGGGCCATTGCCTCGACGGTGGTGTATGCCCATCCCAGGTGGTATGCGGCCCAGGGGTACATTGTGGTCATCCAGGATGTGCGCGGACGGGGAACTTCCAAGGGATCCTTCTACCCTTTCCGCCATGAGGTGGAAGACGGGTTTGACGCCGTCAATTGGGCGGCTGCCTTGCCGGGGAGCAACGGCGTAGTGGGCATGTACGGCTTCTCTTATCAGGGCATGACCCAGCTGTATGCGGCTTCTACCCGTCCCAGCGCCTTGAAGGCCATCTGCCCGGCGATGCTGCCTTACGATCTCTATGCCGATGCCGCTTACCCAGGGGGGGCCTTTGCCTTCTACAACAACCTCAGTTGGGCCTTGCAACTGGAGACCGAAGGGGCGCGTCTCAGGGGGGATGCCAATGCCTACCAAGCGCTTTTGAAAGCTGCCCGCAATCTCCCCCTCTACGACCCTATCCCCCTCAAGCCGGGGGTGTTGCAGCAGTATGCCCCCCAATCCTATTACTTCGACTGGCTGGAGCACAGCGAGCCGGATGAATACTGGCGCAAGCTCTCTCCCCGTCTAGAGGTGGTGGATCTGCCGATGCTACACATTGCCGGCTGGTTTGACAGCTACCTGAGTGGTAGCCTGCGCCTCTACAAGGAAATGAGCGCCCGCAGCCAGAACCCTCAATACCTGATCATCGGCCCTTGGGCCCATCTCCCTTGGGGGCGCAAAGTGGGGGCGTTGGACTTTGGCCCAGAGGCTGTCAGCCCCATCGATCGCCTGCAGGTGCGCTGGTTTGACCAGTTCCTCAAAGGCAAAGATACAGGGATCCTCCAGGAGCCGCCGGTACGCCTGTTCGAGATGGGATCCAACCGCTGGCGCGGCTTTGATGCTTGGCCTACCCCTGAGCCAAAAGCTTTTTACCTACACAGCACCGGCTTGGCTGCCCTTTCAGAAGCAGAGGGATCCCTCAGCCCTGAACCCTCGCCTGCACAACAGTCGGATACGTTTGTTCACGATCCCTGGCGACCGGTGCCAGCCCTGGGAGGCCACCTGGCTCATCCTGCCGGGCCACAGGAGCGCTCTGCCCTCGACTGCCGCACCGATGTTCTCACCTATACCACTCCGCCGCTGCAAGCCGAGCTGGTTCTGGCCGGGGACATCGCCGTGGAGGTGTACGCGGAGGCCGACAGCCCCAGCTTCGATCTCTGTGCCGTGCTCTCAGAGGTGAGACCCGATGGGCAGGTGTATAACTTTTCCCAAGGCTATTGTCGCCTACGGGATCCCCAGCCCGGTACCCCCATTCTGATTCCCTGTCAGCCCACCTGTATTCGCATCCCTTGCGGTCACGCCTTGCGCCTCAGCCTCAGCGCGGCTTGTTTCCCGGCCTACCCTGTCAACACGGGTATGGGGATGCGGGAAGAGCGGCTAATCGAGGCCCGCATTCTCACCATGACTCTCCACAGCGGCGGCGAAACCCCTTCACGGCTGCACCTGCCCATAGCTTGAAGCCAAGAAGAGACGATGCTTCGGGATCCCGTTCGCAATCCCCGCTTACAAAGAGACACCAAACGTTAGGATAGAAACAGGCAGGGCAAGGGAACACCATGTTGCAAGACCCAAAGTTGATCCGGCACTATCAGGCTTTGACCGATGCTCTGGTGGATACCTGGCAGCGGGGCTACCGGCGCACCGATGAGCTACGTCTGCTGGTGGATGGCTACCTGCTGGCCTTGCGAACTGGCAAACAATTGGAGCCCTTCGAGATCTATCGCATTGAGGACGAGGTCAACCGCTTCCTCTACGATCCGTCCAACTTCATAGATCCGGAATTGGAGCCAGAGGCGGAGCCGATGCGGGGTTATTGATTTTGTGAATCCCTGTTGGCGATCCCTAGAACAGGTGGGGCAAAGTTTTGATTCCAACCTTTTCTGATCTCCCCTCGCCCCTTGGGAGAAAGACTAGGGGGGAGGGCGCTGACTGAGTTCTGGTTTTGTCGAGCATCTTGCGCCTGGTAGGCTGAGAGGGATCGATTCGTTCCTGATTCCAGTCGTATCGGTTCTATGGCGGTTTGGGATAGGGTGATGACCTCCCGGCATCTGCCCCTGCTGGGATCCGGCTTGGGCTTGGGGGTAGCCCTGATCCTCTGGTACGGGGTGTTTGGCTACCACGTGCTGCAGATTGGCCTCTGGCTGCTGAGCATCCTGCTGGTGGGGTTGTATTGGGCGCAGTTTTCCCCGGCTCAACCCCCTTGGGATCCCGCTCGGCTGCGCTGGCGACAGGAGCTGCTGCACCTGGCTCTGCTGGCGCTGGTCTTTGCTCCGATTTACCTCTACGACCTGGCCAACATCCCCTTTCAGATCAACACCGACGAGATCGTGATTAGCTCTATGGCCCGCAATGCCTCGGCGGTGCGCTACCCCGATATCTTTGGGCTGATGCCGGAGTACTTTTATTTCCCCCGCTTCATGTTCAGCCTCTTCGGCGGCCTGACGCGGCTGATGGGGGGAGTCACGCTGCTCAATGTGCGCACGGTACATGCCGCCTTCGGGGTCGTCACCATTCTGGTGGCCTACGGGTTTTTTCGGGCATTTTGGGGATCCCGGCTGGCTTTGGCGGGGGCGGCCCTCTTGGGATCCAACCACGCCTTGCTGGGCATCAGCCGCATGGCCATGCGGGAAAACCTGATTGTGCTGGTGGAGTGTGCGGCCCTGGCCTTGCTCCTCAAGGGCGTGCGGGAAAAAAATCCCCTGTTGCTCTATCTGGGGGGAGGAGCGGCGGCTTTCTCCCTCTACGGCTATTTGCCGGGGCGGGTGGTGATCCTGTTGGGGCTGTTGTTTGGAGTTCTGTACTTGCTCTTGGGGCAGGCAGATCTCAAAGATGGGCAAGCCAATCCGGTTTGGGCATTGGCCAAGCTGACAGTGCCGGCGGCGTTGGGTTTTTTTCTGGTGGCTGGGCCCATTCTGGTGGCCACGGTCACAGCACCTGCGGTGAGCGCCGAGTACTCTCGCCAACAATTTCTCTTTTTCCCGGAAGGGCGGGCGTTACAACAGATGTGGGTGAATGCGGCTACGCCAGAGGAGGCGGTCTGGCGCAACATCTTCAACGGCCTGAGTATGTTCAACGACCCCGGCCAGCACGACCGCGGCTACATCTATCCCAACTACGGCCATGCTTTTGTGGATCCCTTGACGGGGGCTTTGATCTGGCTGGGGCTGGGATCCGGCCTCTACCGCCTTTTCAAGAAGCGCAGCCAGCCCCACGACTGGCTCTGTATCGGCAGCTTCCTATTTCTCTACCTGCTGTTTAGCTTGGCCATCACCAAAGCCCCCAACTACACCCGCCTGCTGGTGATCCTGCCCTTTGTAGCCTATCTAACCTTGGAAGGGATCCAAGTGCTGGCAGGTCTCCTGGAACGCTGGGGATCCCGGGCCGGGAGTTGGCTGCCGGCGGCGGCGATGGCGGGGGCAATCCTGCTGATTGGGGGGTGGAACCTGGCCATTTTTGGAGACTTTGTCCACAAAGGCTGGACGCAGGGCAACGATGTGGGGGCTACCGGGCGCTATGTGGCAGCTCGCCAAGGGGATCCCGACTACCGCTTCTATCTGGCGGCTAGCACTGCCTACCCCTATTTCAGCTGGGGGGAACCCCACTATTGGCAAAGCTGGATCCAATTTTTTGCCGGACGGGAACAAAAGGTAGCGGTGTTTTCCCCTGAGGTGTTGCCCATCCAGGCGCTGGAGCCACCGTTTACCCTGTTCATGAACGAGTGGGTATGGGATCAGCAGGGGGCAGAGCTGCAACGGCGCTTTCCCAAGGGACAGTTGCATCGGATCCCTGCCGAGCGGGGTCTATGGGCCTTTGAGGTGGCGGATCCCTAGAGCTCCCCCCCTGGTTTGGCCAACCCACCGTCCGCGGGACGGAGTCCTTTCGCGTCAGCGGGACGGAGTCCTTTCTTTTTACCAGGCTAAAAGTAGCTGAAAGCACACTATGCAGATCCAGAGCCGCCAACAGTAGAAGAAGATGATAGCGTTCCAGGGATCCCAGACGTGCGTTTTGATGCCTACGACCCGGGCGAGGGGTTTTACGACGAGCTGTTTTTGGGGCGTAACCAGCCCCGTCCTGAGGCGATCCCGTTGATTGAGCGCATTCATTCTCTGGAAGAAGGGGAACTGCAGCAGCGGCAAGCGGCAGCACAGGCGGCCCTCTTTCAGATGGGGGTGACCTTCAACGTCTATGGCGATAGCCAGGGCACGGAGCGAATTTTCCCCTTTGACATCATTCCCCGCATCGTCTCGGCTTCCGAGTGGCAGCGGCTGGAGAAGGGTCTCAAGCAGCGCATCCACGCCCTCAACCTGTTCATCGACGATGTCTATCACGACCAGAAGATCCTTAAGGATGGGGTGATCCCTGCCGAGCTGATCGAAACGGCCAAGGGATTTCTGCGGCCCTGTGTGGGGCTCAACCCGCCGGGGAGAATTTGGTGCCACGTCACCGGCACCGACCTGGTGCGGGATCGGGACGGGACTTGGTACGTGCTGGAAGATAACCTGCGCTGTCCGTCGGGAATCTCTTATGTGCTGGAAAATCGGCGGGTGATGAAAAGCACCTTTCCCTCCCTGTTCAACACCATGGGGATCCGCCCGGTGGACGACTACCCCAGCCACTTGTTGGATACTCTGCTTAACCTGGTGCCGCACCTAGCCAACCCAACGGTGGTGGTGCTCACCCCCGGCATCTACAACTCCGCCTACTTCGAGCATTCTTTCCTCGCCCAGCAGATGGGGGTGGAGCTGGTGGAAGGGCGGGATCTGGTGGTGGCCGATGGCTATTTGCAAATGCGCACCACCAAAGGGCTGCAGCGGGTGGATGTGATCTACCGCCGCATCGACGATGACTTCATCGATCCGCTGGCCTTTCGCCCCGATTCTCTACTGGGGGTTCCGGGCCTGTTTGAGGTTTATCGGTCAGGGCGGCTGGCGATTGCCAACGCTTTGGGAACAGGGGTGGCGGACGACAAGGTGATCTACGCCTATGTGCCCCAGATGATCCGCTACTATCTGGGAGAGGAAGCCATTTTGCCCAACGTGCCCACCTACCTCTGCTGGGATCCTAAGGATCAGGCGTATGTGCTGGAGAACCTCGACAAGCTGGTGGTGAAGGCAGCCAACGAGTCGGGTGGCTACGGCATGTTGATGGGATCCCAGGCTACACCGGAAGAGCGGGCTGCTTTTGCCGAGAAAATCCGCGCCCAGCCGCGCAACTACATCGCCCAACCCACCCTGTGCCTTTCTCGCGTGCCCACCTTGGTGGATCGGGGAGAAGGCCCCCGTCTAGAACCCTGTCATGTGGACTTGCGGCCCTATATCCTCTACGGCAAAGAGATCTACGTTCACCCAGGGGGGCTGACCCGCGTCGCCCTCAAGAAGGGATCTCTGGTGGTGAACTCCTCCCAGGGGGGCGGCAGCAAAGATACCTGGGTGCTCTGCGCGGATCCCGGCTGTTGAGAGACGGCTGGCAAAATAGGTTCAGAGCCGCTCGCCCGAACATCTGCTCCACTGACCAAGGCAGCTGGCATGCTGAAGCGCCAAATCCACGTAGTGCTGGGCGTGAAGGCGCAGTTGCTTGACCTCTTCCTCGGTGAGGGTGCGGATAACCTTAGCCGGGATCCCCGCCGCCAAAGAGCGAGGTGGCACAGACCGGGTGACCACCGCTCCAGCTCCCACCATGCTGCCCGCCCCGATGGTGACCCCGCTCAAGAGAACGGCCCCAATCCCGATCAGACATCCCCCCTCGATGTAGGCACTGTGGATGACCGCTCGATGGCCTATGGTCACTTCCTCGCCAATCAGGGTCGGCTGTCCGGGATCCCCGTGCAGAATGGCTCCATCTTGGATATTGCTGCGGCGGCCAATGACAATGGGCGAGAGATCCCCGCGCAGGATAGCCCCGTACCAAATGCTCACCGCTTCCGAAAGATGGACATCGCCGATCAGTGTGGCATTTGCGGCAATAAAGGCTGCCTGGTCGATCCCTCTCGGCTGCTGCTCTAACCCCACTTTCCAAACGCCCTTGGCAACGGCTTCCATTTCCCCAATCCTACTGCTACCGGGGGTGCGGCAATTCCAGACCTGCCCCAGCGCTCCGCGCCGCCTCCAGTCCCAGAAAAAGAGAGGAGCCAGGGATCCAGAAAATCAACCCGTCCCTTTGCTCCTGTTTCACCATTGTCAATCCATTGCACAATAGCAATGAGATATAAGCAACACATTTGGCTCATTGTCGATAGCTGTGGAAGCGTTCGTTAGATTAATTTCTAACTCTTGTAGGAGAGGGGCTAGGGGTGAGGGATTTTAGCTAAGCCTGCCGTTGCAGCAGGGGAGAGGATTCAGACGGTTGCAAGGGGCGAATGGCAAAGAAAGTTTCGTAGATGCAATCGCCAACGTGGTTCATTTGTAGCTGCAATTTGTCGAGAAACTCATGTAAGCCCTGCTCCATAATGTCGTCGATGGTTAGGTAGTCCAGCTCAGAACGCAGGCGGCCCAAAGCTCGCTCGCTGGGATCCCGCCAGGTATCGGCTGGGGTGCCGGTGATCTGGTGCAGGGATCGATCCGCATGAATAAGACAAAACTGAATGGAGCGGGGAAATTGCCGATCCAAAATCAGGAAAGAGGCCACCTCCCTGGGATTGATGCGGTGTTGGCGGCTGTATTTCCGGTACATTTCATAAGCACTGGCCGACTTCAGCAAAGCAATCCACTGCAACTCATCCAAAGCCGTACCCACATACTGCAGAGAGGGCAGCAAAATAAAATACTTAACATCCAAAATGCGCGCCGTTTTGTCCGCCCGCTCCAAAAGACGGCCAATCTGGCCAAAGTGCCAACCTTCCCCGTGGGTCATGGTGGCATCCATCACCCCGGCGAATAGGTGGCTGGCCAGTTTCACTTCCGTGAAGAAATCATGGAGCTGACTCAGGTGGGGGCCTTGCTGAGCCGCTTCTTTGACCATCAAATAAAAGCGGTTGACCCGCTCCCACATTTCTGAAGAAATGACCTCCCGCACAGAGCGGGCATTTTCCCGCGCCAGCCGCAAACAGGAAAGGATGGAGTTGGGGTAATCCCTATCAAAAGCCAGGAACTGGATGACCGTTTCTTGGGTCGCCTGGCCATAACGCTGGTAAAACAGCTCCTGATCCCCGGTGGTGTAGACGATGGGATCCCACTGCTGGGCGGGACCGCTGGGCAAGTCTAGGATGAGGTTGAGATTGACATCGATGAAGCGGGCGATGTTCTCGGCGCGCTCCACGTAGCGGTTGAGCCAGTAGATGGAATCGGCCACGCGACTCAGCATGCTGTTACCTCCTCTGGAGTTTCTTGTCTCCGCGCTCCGTTCAAATTCAACAAACGAAGCAGCCGCCGCAGCTTCACCAGCAGCACCCCCGTCAGGCCGGTCAAGATCCACCCCATCCACTCGGCTGCAGTACCCAGATAGCGCACCTGCACGCGATGATCCCCCGGCGGGATCCGCACCTGCAACAGCCCCAGTCCATTGTGCTCGGCAGATGTGAGGCGACCATCCACCTGTACCCACCAAGCAGGGTAGTAAAACGTGCGCAGGACTACCCATTGATCCTGAGCAGTGGGGTTAACGGCCCGAAAACGACGGTAGCCATAGCTCCACCGTTCCACTTCCAACAGTGGCTCCAGATTGCCTTGCTCTTGTCCAAAATCCACTACGTCCCCCTGCCACCGCAGCAGCGGATCCACCTCTGGGGGCGGCTCTGGGGGCGGCATGGGCAGCGTTGCCTGGCGAGGCCGGTATTCCAGCACATCCACCAGCGCCAGCCCGTCGGGAAAGCGCCAGTGCATGTGGAGAAAAGCAATGCCCGGTCGCTCCTGGGGCTCGTTGGGAAATGGCTTGGCGGCAGACAGCTCTTGAAAAGTCTGGATGGTTTGCGGGTCAAACCAGGCTCTGGACAAGACCTGCCAGCCCTGCCAGCTTTGTATCCCCATTGCCAGACCTATCCCCACAATCAAGAGGATCCTCCAGCCCTTTTGCCCCCACCCCCAGGCGGCCAGGGATCCCAACAGCCAGGGCACGGTTACTGATGTCACCGCCATCCAGCGCCAAGAAAACTGAATGCGCCGCAGGGGCAAAATCCACTCGTAGAGCCAACCCAGCAAATCCGTCATCATCAGCAGGGCCACCAAGCTGGCCCCCAAGCTGTAGAGCAGGATGGCTTTGGCCAGGGGAGCAGAGGATTCTAAGGCATCAAAGGACTCCGTCTCGTTAGCGCGAACGGAATGGATCGGGGTCATCCCCCTTGTCCTGCGGGCCAGCCATTCCCAGAAAACCAGGATCCCAGCACCCAAGACAACGGCCACCATCCAGAGCCAGTACCCCACCAGGCCGCTTTCAAACCAGTGCTGCGTCAGTTGCGGCTGGAGCCGGGTTAGCCCACTCAGCATCAGGCGATGTTGGGGCATGTACTCTTCGACAAAATTCACCAACTCCACCTGGATGAGGCGCTGATCCCAAAAGGCTGGCAGCAGATAAAACGCCGTCCACCCCAGCCCCAGCCCAAACCCCAAGTAGCAGCGCCCCACCCTGGGCCAGAGGGGATCCCAGCGGCCCAGCACCCAAGGCAGAGGCAGCCAAGTTAGCGTAAAGACCAGCAAAGTGGGCAAGTGAGATAGGGCCAACAGGCCGTAGCTAATGGCTAAGGCCACAATCGGCCAAAGGGACTGGGGCCGGCAGATCACCTGGACTGAGGCCCAGAAAATCCAGGGAGAGACAGCAATGGCCCACACTTCCCCCATTGCCCCCCGTTGGTAAATATCCACCAGCCAATAGGGGCCGGCCATACCCGCCAGAGCCAAAACCAGAGCCCAAGCCCAGGGGATGAGTTGCCGGAGAAGGGCATACAGCCCTGCGCCAAAGACTGCCATCGCCAAGCCCATGCTGGCCACCAGGGATCCGGGCATATCCAGCTCCAGCAGGCGAAACGGCAGAGGGGCCACCATGCACAGAGGGGGGTAAAAGGCAAAGGTGGGATTGCCGTAGCCGAAGTTGGAATACTCTAGCCAGCGGGGGTAGAACTGCCCGCTGAAAAACTGTCGCTGATACTGAAAGGCCCAACTGAGGTTGAAGTGGGTGGAGTGAGTCATGGGATAGCCCTGGTGCAGCATGGGCCAGAGCAGCACCCCAATGCCCACCAACAGCCCTAGCCCAACACCCCTCTCTGGTTGTTGCAAAGCTTTCAGCATTTCTCGGCGTTATCCCGATCCTCTGCCTCGAAAGGCCCAGACTTCCCCCCATACTTGCGCAGCAGCCGGATGTGTTCGATCACCATCGTCTTCTCCAAGGCCTTGGCCATGTCGTACAGGGTGAGGGCAGCCACGGAAACAGCCGTCAGAGCCTCCATCTCCACCCCTGTTTGGGCGTTGGTTTTCACTGTAGCGGTGATCAGAAAGCCGGGCAGATGGGGATCCGGATTCAGATCCACAGTGACGCTGCTCAAGGGGAGAGGATGACACAGCGGGATCAGATCAGCGGTGCGCTTGGCAGCCATGATCCCGGCCAGGCGGGCCGTTTCCACCACATTCCCTTTGGGCCCTTGACCGGCCAGAATAGCCTGCAAAGTCGTTTCTGACATGCGTACCTGCCCTTGGGCAGTGGCCAAACGGGCAACCGTGGGCTTATCTCCTACTTCCACCATCTGTACTCGGCCAGAGGCGTCCAGGTGGGTGAGGGCTTGCCCAACAAAGGACTCTGTCCTGCTGGCGCGACTAGAACTCGAATCCGATGGCACCCCGGCCTCCCACAATCCTTGAGAGCTGAAGAGTTGGCTTAGGCTCCGATGAGGTCGGCAAATCGGCAACCAGACCCGCAGGGACTTGACAACTAGTAGCGAATCCAGGCATAGGCGGCATCAGAGAGCACCGGCACCTCGGCGTAGTGGCCGCGAATGTTTTGCACCCAGGCGTAGATGGTGATGGCAATCACCCCCAAGAGAGCCGTGGTGGCCAAAATGCTGACCATCGCCGCCAGACCAAGGCTGACAAAGAGCATGCCGAACACCTGCATCAGCACCTGCACCAAGAACAAGGCAATGCTGAGCAACAGCGCCTGGATGGTGTTGAAGCGAACAAAATGGGCTACGCGGGTGTTGCGGATCACCAGGAACAGGAGAGCCAAAAACACCCCCGTTCCCAGCCAGCCCGTGGCCAGGGGCACCAGACGAAATAGGGGCGCAAAAATGGGGATCAGCCCTGGCAAAGATTGAAACAGCCCAGAGGGCAAAAAGCCCAAGGGCAGAGCCGATACCAAAGGCAGAAGGTAGGGAAGGGAACCCCACAGCCGATTGATGGGAGTGATGTCGCCGCGCCAGGTCATAATCCGTCGATCCCTATTAGGTGCAGTGGTTACTGGAGCTGGCTTGTCGGTGCGCTTCCAGGATCCCCACCAGCTAAAGATTCAGAGAGAGAAAGCAACACCCAAGCCTTGGGCCTATTGTAGTCGATGGATTTGGGTGGCTCAACGCGCTTGGCCGCAAGCTGGCTTCTGCTTTCCAGTGAGCAGAAAAACTGGAGGCCAAAACGTTCAGAGTGAGCGCTCCGATGCATCTGGGCTGGTATAATCAACGGCAAATTCTGGCTGCATACCGGTTTTTCAGGTTCTCTACATTTTTCAGCTTCCACCATGAAGATTTCATCGTCTCCCGCTGCTCGCATCGTCGGAGCTTTTGTCTGGCAAGTTTGGTCTGGGCTGATGGGTTTTCTCAACGACCGTCTGTTGCCGGAGCGCTATCACATTCGGCCCGAAGCTTTGCCGGAGTGGATTGCCCAGGTGTGGGCAGGCTATCTGCGCTATCGGGAAGCCTCTCGTCCGGGGGCGATCCAGTTTCGCGGCTTGACGGTGGATCCCAGCCGAGATCTGCGCTCAGCTCACCTCGGATCCCGTCCGCTCCGCTACCGCGGCTGCCCTGTGGAGACGGTTGCCCGACCTGGGGATCCTTCTCCTACCGCCCAACCCATCCCTGAAAAGGCTTTTGTGCCCCCCTACTGGAGACTTCTTAATGCGCTGCGCTTGAAGTTGAGCCTGGCCGATATTGATCGCTACCCCGTCACTCCGGCCCTGCAGCGGGTTTACCGAGGTCGAGAGTTTTAACACCGCTCTGCTGCTCTGCACGACAGTGGAGTTTTAAGGCTGGGGATCCCCTTGTGGGTGGGGATCCCTTTTTGGACTTTGTTCGCGACAGCGGGACGGAGTCTCCGGATTGGACTTGTAGGTTTGGGTGCGGGTGGTTTCTCCTGAGGGGAAAGCTGAGAAAGACTGCAAAAAAACTTAAGGTCACTTTCCCGCTGTGGGATAGTGGATAAAGAAACATACCGCCAACGCAATGAGCCTTGTTATGTCCAAAAGCGGCATGCTCCTACTGAACTTGGGGGGGCCAGAGGCCCAGGCCGATGTGCAGCCCTTTCTTTACAATCTGTTTGCCGATCCCGAGCTGATCCGGCTGCCGTTTCCCTTTTTGCAGCGGGCCTTCGCCTGGGCCATCTCCACACTGCGGGCCGAAAAATCCCGCCGCAACTACGCGGCCATTGGGGGGGGATCCCCCTTGCGGCGCATTACTGCTGAGCAAGCGCGAGAACTGCAGGCCCACCTGGTGGCCGAGGGCTATGACGTGCCGGTGTATGTTGCCATGCGCTACTGGCATCCGTTGATCGAGTCGGTGGTGCAGCAGATCAAGTCGGATGGGATCACCCGCTTGGTGGTGCTGCCGCTCTACCCGCAGTATTCCATCAGCACGACGGGATCCAGCTTTAAGCTGCTGGATCGGCTCTGGGCTGAAGATCCGGAGCTGGCATGCATCGAGCGCTGCCAGATCTACTCCTGGTACGATCAGCCTCAGTACGTGCAGGCGATGGCCAGAGCAATTCGGGAACAGTTGGATGGATTTGCCGAGCCCGAAGGGGTGCATGTGCTGTTCAGCGCCCACGGCATTCCCGAAAGCTATGTCACCGAGGCCGGGGATCCCTACCAACGGGAAATGGAAGCCTGCGTGCGGCTGATCTGGAAGCAGGTGGGACGCCCCAATGACCACACCCTCTCCTATCAAAGCCGGGTGGGTTCGGTGCGGTGGCTGCAACCCTATACCGAACGGGTCATCCTGGAGTTGGGATCCCAAGGCGTGAAACAGTTGCTGGTGGTGCCGATTAGCTTTGTGTCGGAGCACATCGAGACCCTGCAGGAGATTGACATCGAGTATCGGGAACTGGCCCATCGAGCTGGGATTGCCGATTTTCGCCGTGTGCCCGCCTTGAGTACCGACCCTCTGTTCATTGCTGGCTTGGCGGCGCTGGTGCGGCCTCATCTGCTCACTCCGGGCTTGGCAGCTCCTGCCTTTGTCCCTGCTGCTGTGGGCAGCTCGCTGCTGGAGCGGTAGAGAAGAACGCCAGGCATTTCATTGTTGCTCTGCTCATTGTTGCTCTGCAACGCTGACGCGACCAGACGAGGACGCTGACTTCATACCCCCAGAAGCGTTCTGATACATTTACGCTGAACACTGCTGAACATCACTGTTCAACTATGCAGCGATAGCATTCTGTTTGTTTCCATTCGCGTTAGCGGGACGGAGTCCAAACAGAATGGCGGTATCCCGCAAAGCTTTGAGTAGAATACCCAAAGCGCAGTTTCCGTGTCGTCTTACTACCAATTTTCTGCTTTGCTTTGGCTACCATGTTGGCAGACTCGAAAGTAAACAGAAAGATCAACTGGTAGTAATCCGTACTGAACATATTATACATTATTTTCAGTATAGTTAAGCTTATTATTGACTAGAGTCATGCTCCTACCACCCCAGGTGTCTCATCTTCATGGAGTTTTGACTGGGAATGACCCTAAGCCCGAGCGAAGCCTTGCTGACGAAGTGGCTGCTGACCTATTTTTACCAACGGCTGCCTTTCCCCCAAGAGTGGCTGCCGCAGAAAAGCTATTGGGTAGGGGGATCCCTGCGGGATGCTTACCTGGCTTGGCTGCAGGGCCGTGCTGCTGGGGATCCCGCTCGCGACGGTGGGATGGAGTCCTCAGCGTCGGTGGATTTGGACCTGATGTGCGCTGTGGATCCCGTGGGCTGGGCAGCGGCAGTGGCACGGCGGTTGGGGGCGGGCTTTGTGGTGTTGGATCCCGAACGGCAGATTGCCCGCATTGTGTTGGCAAAGTTGACCGTGGACGTGGGGCTGCAGGCGGGATCCACCCCTGAGGAGGATCTGAGGCAGCGGGACTTCACCTGCAATGCCCTGGCCTTGGATCTGCAACGGGAGCAACTGCTGGATCCCACGGGCGGACAAGCCGATATTCGCCAGAGCCGGATGCGCATGGTACACCCCGACAACCTCAGCGCCGATCCGGTGCGGCTGTTGCGGGGTTATCGACAGGCGGCTCAGCTGGGGTTTGGGCTGGATCCAGCTACGCAAGAGGCAATCCGGGAGCGGGCCCCCCTTTTGGCCAACGTGGCGGCAGAACGGGTGCGGGCAGAGATAGTGGCCCTGTTGGAGGCAGGGATCCCCGGGCTGGCTCACCTACAGGGGGCGGTGGCGGCGGGGTTGCTGCAGGCTTGGCTGCCCCACCTGAAACCGGAAAGTCCGGGCTTCCCTCAAGCTCAGGCGGTGTGGGAGTGGGCCGAACGCTGGCGACCGCTCTATCCCCGCACGCTGGCAGAGCTGGCCCAGCCCTTGACATCCTCACGCGAAGGGCGCGGCAGGCTGTTGGCAGTGGTGCTGGCGGCCTTGTTGTGGGATCCAGCGGGAACTGAGGACTCTGTCTTGCTGACGCGAACGGCAGAAAGGGTGGAAACCGAGCTGGAGCGGCTGCGCTTCAGCCGAGCGGAAATGCGGGCCATCCAAAAGCTACACCATCTTCTGCCTCAGCTTCAGCTTCTCCTGACGGACTCCCCCACCCCTGCGCAACAGTGGCGGCTTTATCAACAGGCGGGATCCCTGTTCGGTGGCCTGGCGCTGTTGGCGGTGGCTACGGGCGGCGACCCTCAAAAGCTGGAGTCTTGGCTCAAACGCTACGAAGACCCCCAGGATCCCCTGGCCCATCTGGTGCCCCTGCTGGATGGCCGCGATCTGCTGCACAGCTTGGGGGCCAAACCCGGCCCCTGGGTAGGCCAGTTGCTGCAAGACCTCCAGGAGGCGCAGGCTTGGGGGCAGATTCAAACTCGTGCCGAGGCGCTCTCTTTTGCCCGCCGGTGGCGTGGCCAGCAAAAAGACTAGCCGAAGCGATAGCCGAAGCCGCGCACCGTCACCAAATACTCTGGGTTGCTGGGATCCAGCTCCAATTTTTCCCGCAGCCAGCGGATATGTACATCGACGGTCTTGCTGTCGCCCATGAAGTCGGATCCCCAGACGCGCTCCAGAAGCTGCTCCCGCGTCCAAACGCGGCGGGGGTTGGACATAAACAGCTCCAACAGGCGAAACTCTTTGGGGGAAAAACTCACCTCAACGCCCCGCACCAACACGCGGCACTCCTGAGTAAACATGCACAGATCCCCGTAGCGGAGCACCGTGGCATCGCTGGCTTGGGCCAGTTGTTGCCGACGCAACACCGAACGACAGCGGGCGATCAGCTCCCGCATACCAAAGGGCTTGGTCAGATAATCGTCAGCTCCCAGCTCTAAGCCCACCACGCGGTCGGTTTCGCTACTTTTGGCCGTCAACATCAGGATGGGAATCGTGTTGCCCTCCCTGCGCAGCAGCCTGCACAGATCCAGACCGTTCAAGCTGGGCAACATCAAATCCAAGATCATCAAATCCAGCCGCTCAACCGTATGCACCATCTCAAGGGCTTGCCGACCATCAGCGGCTTGTAAAACCTGATACCCCTGCTCTTCCAAAGCCAGGGCAACCGTTTCCCGAATGGCATCCTCGTCATCCACCACCAGCAGGGTCTCCAGATGGGAAGCAGCTTCCTTGGCTTGAGGAAGTGGACCGGTCATGGAGAGGGTTGCTTCCATACAGAACTCCGTTGCGCCTGCACGCAAGTGCTCCGCACCGCCGTCACGAACGCGGAAGCGTCACGTAGCAATCACTGCCTCACAGGGTGAGAAGGGCAAGTGCCGCCACCGTCAACAGCAGCCCCCCGATAGGATATCAAACTTCCAGGGCAGGCCAATAAAGAGAACAGGGGCGGACTGACTTGCACAGGGCCTTGAGACGGCGAATGGAACCGAAAGGATTCCAAAAACCTGCAATTCAGGATGATTGATTTAAGATCTCTAATGTGGAGCCGCCCCTACCCACGCCTCATGGTGCTCTGCACCCCTCCCGCGAACGGCAACTCACGCTTTAAGGACTCCGTCCCGCTGTCGCGATTGGCCGGAAACCGGTTATGTCTGCTTCCCCTTCTGCACTCTGGGCCACTGGCGGAGCCATTCTGCGGCTGTTGCGCTGGCACAAGCCGGCAGGGCGACTGATTTTGATGATCCCGGCGCTGTGGGGAGCTTTTTTGGCCGGACGGGGAACGCCCCCTTGGCCGTTGGTCGGGATCCTGATTCTGGGCAGTTTGGCCGCCAGCGGAGCGGGCTGTGTCATCAACGATCTTTGGGATCGAGATTTGGATCCGCTGGTGGAGCGCACCCGCCATCGCCCGTTGGCCAGCCGGGAGTTGACCGTTGGCGTCGGGATCCTGATGGCGGTGGTGAGTTTGGCCTGTGCGGCAGGGCTGGCGCTGTTTCTCAACCCGGTTAGCTTTGCCCTCTGTGTGGCGGCGGTGCCGGTAATTCTGCTCTATCCAGGGGCCAAGCGGGTGTTTCCGGTGCCGCAGTTGGTGCTGGCTCTGGCGTGGGGATTTGCCGTGCTCATCAGTTGGACGGCGGTGAGCGGCCAAGATGCCAACACACCCCTGTGGGAAGAGGGGCTGGGCTGGCTGTGGCTGGCCACGGTGTTGTGGACACTGGGATTTGATACCGTCTATGCTCTTGCGGATCGGGAGGACGATGAGCGGGCCGGGATCCATTCCAGCGCCCGTTTTTTCGGGCAGCGGACGCCGACGGCGGTGGGGCTATTTTTTTTGGGCACTGCCATCGCGCTGTTGGGGGTGGGGATCAGCCTACGGTTGCATGGAGTTTATTTTGTCAGTTGGGCCATCGCCAGCGTCCTCTGGGGCCGGCAAACCTGGCAGCTCCACCAAAGGAATGCCTCTCCCACCTTGTACCTGGCCATCTTCGGCCAAAATGTGGTGCAAGGGTTTATTCTGCTGGCGGGGATGATCGGCGGGTCCCTGCTGGCCTAAAGGATCCCTTGGCCTCTCGCATGGCCAGATGCCTCTCTGAAGAACGCCTTGCCCCTCAGCCGACGCTGGGGCTGCCTCTTTGGGAAGGGATCCCGACAAATCTCCGGACTGGCAGGAATCGGCCCAGGGCCATGGGCAAACGGTAGAATGAGACGATTAATTGCAGGATCCCAGCCTCCGATGGCCCCACTGAGCAGCGGTGAGCCTCCCTATGACATTCTTATTCTCTCAAACGGCCCTGGAGAGCTGACCACCTGGGTGCGTCCGGTGGTGATGGAATTGCGCCAGCAACTGCCTCAGGCACGCCTCTCCCTGGTGCTGTCCCCCTGCCCCCATGCTTCCGGGCAAGAGATGAAGATAGCGCAAGCGTTCGTCGACGTGGATCGGGTGCAGGATCCCGATTTTTTTCTGGCTTTTTTGCTTACTGGCCAAACCGAAGAAGCCTGGGATTGGGCCAAGCGAGGGGTGGTGCTGTTTCTGGGGGGGGATCAGTTTTTTGCCGTCTGGATTGCTCGCCGCTTGCGCTATCGGCTGGTGGTCTATGCTGAGCATCAACCCCGTTGGCGGCCTTGGGTACATGCTTTCGCCGTGCGAACCGAGGCCATCAAACGCCGCTACGATGGCGGACGGCTGCTGGGCCACCCTTGGGCCCACAAGATGCACGTTGTCGGGGACTTGATGGCGGATGGCGTGGCCAGCGCTGTCTATTTGCCGGGGGTGCCGCTTTCCGGCTGGCTTGGCAGCAGATCTCCTGCCGCTGCCTCCAAACCCACGGCAGGCTTTTCTTCCCCAACCCAAGCCTTTGGCCTGCTCCAAGATGCATCTCCCAGCTCCATCGGCGAGGGGGAGCCTGTAAGAACTGCGCCAGAGAGAGTGGGGAACCGCTTCACCGATCGCGTAAGCGGGCCGGAGGCCTTTCGCGTAAGCGGGCCGGAGGCCTTTCGCGTAAGCGGGCCGGAGGCCTTTGAAGAATTGCTACCGCGCGGCTGGCAGCGTCTGAGCGATGAGAACCGCACCCACTATCAGGTGGGGCTGCTCCCAGGCTCCAAGCCAGCCAAGCTCTCCTTGGGGGTGCCATTGGTGTTGGCTGTGGCCGATGAGCTGCGACAGATGCTGCCGAATGTCCGCTTTGTGATCCCGGTGGCCCCAGGACAAACCCCCCAGTCGTTGGCAGCCTATGCCCATCCCAAGCTCAATCCCGATATGGCTTTGATCTATGGCACCTCAGCCATTCTGGAGCAGACCAATCTGGGATCCCAGTTTGTTACCCCCTTTGGCAGCACGGTGCAATTGTGGACAAGCTTCCCTGCCTATTCTGTGCTGGCCAACTGTGATCTCTGTCTGACCACCATTGGCGCCAACACCGCCGAGCTGGCCTATTTGGGGGTGCCGATGGTTGTGGTGATCCCTACCAACAAGCTGGAGGCAATGCGCGCCTGGGATGGGATTCTTGGCCTGTTGACCCGCCTTCCAGGCTTGGGCACTTGGCTGGCCCGCGCCGTCAACAGAATTGCTCTGCGTTGGCTAGGTCACTTGGCTTGGCCGAACATCTGGGCAGGGCGAGAGGTGGTACCGGAGTTGCGGGGCCACTTGCGCCCGGTGGCCGTGGCCGCACAAATGCGAGTTCTGTTGGAAGATCCCCAGCGCCGTCAGCAAATGCAGACAGAACTGCAGCGGCTGGGGGGAAGGCCGGGAGCCGCGCAAGCCATTGGAGAACTGGTGGCTCAGCAGTTGAGTAAAGGCTAGGGCAGAAGGCAATTTGCTTGAGCTCGACCCAGTGGAGAGTTGCGCGAGGAGCTCCCTTGGCGCGATTGGAGATCTCTCCTTGCTGCCGGCAAAAAGTGCTAAAAGGGGAGTGGAGGTTCCTAAACGGAGACCATTCATGCTGACGGAGGCCGAGCAGTCGGCGGCGGAAAGCACCAAAACGGGGATTCCTCCTGGCGATCCGGAGCCAAAACTGGGGTTCTGGCAGCAATTTTGGGAGGATGTTGATTGTGTCTTCGATCGGGATCCGGCAGCACGCAATCGCTGGGAGGTCATCTTCACTTATCCCGGTGTGCATGCTCTGTTTTTGCACCGCATCGCCCACTGGCTGTGGAAACGGCGCTGGTTTTTCCTAGCGCGGCTGCTCAGCTTCTTGGCTCGTTCTTTCACATTGATTGAAATCCACCCGGCAGCCAAGATTGGGCGGCGCTTTTTCATTGACCACGGCTGTGGGGTGGTGATCGGTGAGACGGCAGAAATTGGCGATGATGTTACCCTCTACCACGGGGTCACCTTGGGGGGTACCTCTTGGAACAAGGGCAAACGTCATCCCACCCTGGAAAATGGGGTGATTGTCGGCACGGGGGCAAAGATTCTGGGGCCGGTTCGCATTGGGGAAAAAGCTCGTATCGGAGCCAACGCGGTCGTGATTCAGGATGTAGCTCCCGGCATGACGGTGGTTGGGATCCCAGGCCGTGCGGTCATCCCGCCCCATCAGCGCCGCATCCCCGCCCATGGCATTGACCTGGATCACCATCTCATGCCTGACCCAGTGGGACGGGCTATCGAACAGTTGCTGCACCGTATCCAAGATCTGGAAGCCCAGGTGGCCCGCCTTAACCGGGAGCGGGAACAGGTCCGGCAGGATCAGGTGAGAGGCGAAGCAGAATATTCGTAAACTACCCGACCCTGACTGCTTCGCAGTACAGGGCGGGCTTTCGGCAGCCCTGCAGTTGGCAAGCCAACCACGAACCTCTAGGCTGGTTTACGGCAGCCCCCAAAAGCGCAATCACCTTCGCACCGTTAAAATCCGCATCCCCTTCCCAACCGCAGTGCCCGCATT
>NZ_JBSSCC010000034.1:0-28566 GCF_054059455.1 Thermostichus sp. MS-CIW-23
AAACAGAAAGATCAACTGGTAGTAATCCGTACTGAACATATTATACATTATTTTCAGTATAGTTGAGCTTATTATTGACTAGAGTCATGCTCCATAGCAGATCCCCTAGCTGCTGAGGTTGCTGAAATTGCACCGCGTCAGGGTCGGCACCGTTCGCCTCACCAAGCCCGTCAGCACGTTGCCGGGGCCGATTTCCCACACCTCTTGGATGCCGTCGGCGGCCATCTGCAACACGGTTTCTCGCCAGCGGACAGGGGCAGTCATCTGGGCCAGCAGCGCCTGCTTAAGGGCTTGCGGATCCCGGCTGGCGGTGGCAGTGCAGTTGCTGTAGACGGGCACTCGCGGCGGCTGAAAGTCAACAGCGCGCAAGGTGTGGGCAAACTCCTCGGCAGCAGCCTGCATAGAGGGCGAGTGAAAGGCGCCACTCACCTTGAGGGGAACGGTGCGCTTGGCCTGCAACTGCTCACAGACGGCTTGCACCCCCTCCACTGAGCCGCTGATCACCACCTGATCCGGGCTGTTGTCGTTGGCAAGGGTGACATCGGGGATCATCTGGCACAGGTGCTCCAGCTTGTCGCGGTCAAACCCCATCACTGCCGCCATGTGGCCTGGAGGATCCCCTGCGGCTTCCATCAGTTGGCCCCGCAGCGCCACCAGCCGCAGGCCGGTTTCGAAATCAAACACGCCGGCAGCGTAGAGGGCGCTGTATTCGCCCAGACTGTGGCCAGCAGTGCAGGCAGGAGCCTGTCCCTGGGCGTAGAGATAGTCTGTCAACAGGGCCGATACGGTGAACAAAGCCGGTTGCGTGTAGCCGGTCTGGTGGATCTGGTCTTCCGACAGAGCTAAGGGATCCCATCCCAACAGCTCACGGGCCAAAGCCAACTTCTGGGCTGCTCCCTGCCAGTTCCGCAAGTCCCTTCCCATGCCCACCGCTTGGGATCCCTGGCCGGGATAGATCCAGGCAACGGTCATCAATTCATTTCCCCCAACGAAACACAATCGCCCCCCAGGTAAGGCCGGCGCCAAAGCCCGCCATCACCCCCAGATCGCCGGCGCCAAAGCGTCCTTGCTCGATCCAAGTGGCCAAGGCAATTGGCACCGAAGCGCCCGAGGTGTTGCCGTAATGCTCTAAGACGCTGGCCACCCGCTGCGGATCCAGCTGCAGGCGCTTGACTACCGCATCGAGAATGCGCTGGTTGGCCTGATGAATAAAATATCCCTGTACTGCTTCCACCGGGATCCCAGCCCGAAAGAGAGCCTTCTCGATGATCTCCGGCACCGCCTGGACGGCAAACTTGTACACCTCGCGGCCATTCATGGTGATGGGGCAGCAGCGATACTGCCCCACCTGCAGGGATCCCACCAGGGGCTTGGCCTCTGTAGCCATGGACAAGCTGAGCAGCTGGCTGCCACTGCCATCGCTGCGCAGCTCAATGCTGAGGATCCCGCCGGTTTCCCCCGCCTCCAGAACCACCGCCCCGGCCCCATCTCCAAACAAGACACAGGTGGTGCGATCTGCCCAGTCCACCGTACGGGAGAGCACATCCGCCGCCACCACCAAGGCCCGCCGGTACAGCCCGGTTTGCAAAAACTGCGCTGCCGTGGCCACTGCAAAGACAAAGCCCGTGCAGGCTGCCGTCAGATCAAAAGCCACCGCCCGCGTTGCTCCCAGAGCTGCCTGCACCTGAGGGGCCGAGCCAAACCGATCGACACCGGTGGAAGTGGCCAGCAGGATCAAATCCAGGTCTTGAGGCAAGATCCCGGCCTGAGCCAAAGCGGCCTTGGCTGCCTGGACCGCCAAATCCACCAAGCTCAGCTCAGGGGGCAGAATGCGCCGCTGACGAATGCCGGTGCGGGGCCAGATCCATTCGTCGGAAGTTTCGACGATCTGGCCGAGATCGTCGTTGCTCAGGCAGGGATCCGGCAGGGCAGCCCCTGCCCCCACCAGCCGCACGGTCGGGAGGCTATGGCTGGGCATCTTCCACGGGTTCGGGACAGCGGGAGGAAGTCCTTTCCAGGGATCCCAACGGCAACACTTCCGGGCCAGAGCCAGAGTAGACCTGAAGGGGCCGGGTGCGCCGCCTGGGGTTGGATTCAGGTTCGCGAGGGTCAACCATTTCCGCCTGCAGCCGCTGTAGGATTTTCTGTTCTGCCGCCTCTTTGGCCAGGCGAATGGCGTGGTAGACCATCGGCGCCTTGGAGCTGCCGTGGGTAATCACGCAGATGCCGTTGACGCCGAGCAGCAAAGCACCGCCATACTCCACGTAGTCCATGCGCCGCTTTACCTGCTTGAGGTTGGGCCGGAGCAGCCAGCAGCCCAACTTGCCGCGCCAGCCGCGGGGCAGCTCCTCCCGCAGCACCTGGGTGATCACCTGGCCAACACTTTCGGCAAACTTGAGGAGGGCATTGCCCACAAAGCCGTCACACACCACCACATCAAACTCCCCGGTCAGCACATCCCGCCCCTCGGCATTGCCGGCGAAATGGATCCCTGGCAACTGGGCCAGACGCTGGTGGGTGGCCAGAGCCAAATCATTGCCCTTGTTGGGCTCCTCGCCGATGTTGAGCAGGCCCACCCGCGGCTTCTCGATCCCCAGCACGCACTGGCAGTAGAGGGATCCCATACGGGCAAACTGCTCCAAAAAGCGGGGCCGGCAATCCACATTGGCCCCCACATCCAGCAGCAGCACCGGCTTGCCTTTCAAAGTGGGCAAAAGAGCGCCAATGGCCGGGCGATCGATCCCTGCCAGCCGGCCCAAATTCAGGTAGGCCGCAGCCATCGCTGCTCCGGTATTCCCGGCGGCCACCACGGCATCCGCTTGGTTGGAGCGCACCTGTTGCATCGAGATGTTGATGGAGGCTTTGGGCTTTTTGCGCACCATCAGCGGCTCTTCCGCCATGCCCACATCCTCTTCGGCAGGCACAATGGTGATCCCAGCAGGCAAGGGTTGGGGCAGAAAGGGCTTGAGGGAATCTGGACGACCGACTAGTGCAATCCCGACCCGGAGCTGCCGATGGGCCAGCAGGGCGCCCTTGATGATCTCTTCGGGAGCGTAGTCACCCCCCATCGCATCGACCGCAATTCGCACAAGCTGACCTCACACTGGAATATCCTTGGCAACTGCAAGCAAGAAGCGGGGCAAAACGCACTAACCTCTGCAGTCCCCTCGCCCGAGAATTGGGAGCCCCAGTGGCTGCAGGGTGCTAGCGAATTTTACCAGATTTGTTTTCCTCAATTAAGGCCGCAGTTCCGCTTGCGCCGGTTCTCCCCACCCCCCACAGGAAACGTGAACTTCCTCACGCCTGCGCGAGGGTAGCCAAGAGAGAGTGTACCTGCTGGACGTGGTCGCGTGCGGTGGAGTTTCTGGCTTGGTGTTGGCTCAGCTCCGTCTCCAACTGCGCCAATTCTCCTGCCAACGCTGCCCACCGATCCCGCTCTGGGTAGAGGGTGGCCTGCAGGTGATTGAGGCGACCCCAGGTTTCTGCCATGGCCTGGGCGCGCGCCCGCAGGGATCCCTCCTCTTGCTCCAGGTGTTGCCACTGCTGCTCCAATTCCTGCCGTTGGCGGGCGAGCTGCTCCTGCTGAGAAGGCAAGGACGATTCCAGTTGTTGAATGAGGGTTTGCAGACGACCTTTTTCTTGGAGAAGATCCTGCCTCTGGCTGCCGATCTGTTCCAGGAGCGGCCCAATATCGACCTGAACCGGGGCAGCAGCTTGATTTTGCAGCTGTCTAAGGCGGGCTTCCTGGCGGGTCAACTCTTCATACTCTCGCTGCAGGTTTTTTTCCTGAGGCAGCAGGGCTTCTTCCAAAGCACTGCAGGCAGACTGGGCATAGTCGATATCCATCTCGATGTCAAACCGCTCCTCTGGAGAGGCGCTGGCCAGCCGCTCTTGCAGCTCCCGCAGGGTTTGCCGGTTTTGCTCCAGTTCGGCCCGCTGCTGGCTGACCTGGGCCGCCCGCTGCTCGTAATCTCGGCGCAGTTGGCTGACCAAAGCCGCCAGCTCCTCGACCGAGATCGCCGGCTCCCCCGCCCTGCCGTTGCTGCTGCCATCGACGATAAAGTCGTACTCCTGCACCAGACGAGAGGCTTTCTGGTATAGGCTCTCTTGAGATTGCAGCTGCTGGAGAATCCTCTGCAGGTGCTCTTGATGGGCTCGCAGGGATCCCTGCCGAGTTTGCCATTCTGCTTGGCTGTGCTCCAGGGATTGTCGGGATCCCCACCAAGCGGTGTGGCGTTCTTGCCAAGCGCGGTAGTCTCGATCCAGCTCGTCTTGCCGGGCCTGGGCCTGCTGACGTTCTGCTTCCAGTTGGGCAATCTGTTGATTCAAGTGCTCCTGCTGCTGCTGAATGTGGCTTTTCAAGCTTTGCAGAAGCGCCAAGGGATCTCCAGCCGGATGCAGACTCTCCTGGAGCTGCTGCACCAAAGCCTGTAGCTGCGCTGCTTCTGCTTCCCCCAAGCGGCTGGAGCGAGCTTCTTGCAATTGAGCTTCCAACTCTTGCCGCTGTCGATTCAGAGCTTCCCGCTGTTCTCCGATCAGGCGCTGTTGTTCGGCCAAGTAAGCTTGCTGGGCTGCCAGCTCCTCTTTGAGGCTGTCCAGGAGTTTGCGATCTTCCTCTACAGCTTTGTATTGCTCGTACAGCCGCTGCACCTCTTCTTCTTGGGCTGCCAGATCCATCTCGCGGCGTTTAAGCTCATGGGCCTGAAAGGTGAGGGACTGTTTCCAAACCTCGATCTCCTCCTCCTGGCTGCGGGCTCTGAGCTGAAGTTGGCTGAAGTTTTGCAGATAGGTCACCAGTTGGCGAGCGGCTTCGCTGATGCGGGCGACCTGACGGTTGCCGGAGATTTCCGCCAGCACCAATGACCCATCCTTGAAGCGCCCAGCCTCCTGGGCGATGCGGCCTTCCAAAGTAATGGATTCTTCGTTCACGGCCACCCAGGTATTGTCCTGCTGCTGCTTGGCCAGCAATTGCAGAGACGACTTGGCAAATCCAATCGGCTTGGATAGCTCTGCTAGGTACAGCACGCCTGAACTCCTCTAAAACAGCATGGACAGCACCAGCCTTGACCCCACCGAGCCACTGCCCCTGGCCGGGGAAAAATGGACGGCTGCCAGAACATGGCTCGCCGAGGCGCATAAAGACTACACCACCTTTCTAGACTCAACCATAGGGTAAAAAAAACGCCTTCGCCAGATGAGTTTTGGGGATGTCCGGGGTAGCTATTCAAACCGGTGGCGGAGCACTAAGGTAGTCTAGGGTGTGGTGTAGGGTTCTGCTCAGGGGTTGTATGGAGCTGCAAGGTGAGCCGCTTTCTGTTCGTCGGCGTTCTCCTGCCCCGCCGGTGGTCGTAGCCTCTCAGGTGTACCAGACAACAGCGCCGGAAGCCAAACCGCGCCACATTTTGGAAGCGATCGTCTGGCATAAAGAGCAGGAGGTGGAGCGGCAACGGGAGCAGCTTCCCCTCAAGGAATTGCAACGGCAACTGGATCAGGCTCCGCCGGTGCGGGATTTTGTGGCGGCCCTCACCCAGTCGCCTCACCCTGTTTCCCTTATTGCCGAGGTCAAAAAAGCCTCTCCCAGCCGCGGCGTTCTCCGGGATCCCTTTGACCCGGTAGCCATTGCCCAGAGCTATGAAGCCGGTGGGGCCAGTTGCCTCTCGGTGCTCACAGATGAGCGGTTCTTTCAGGGCAGCGGCGAGTATCTGCGCCGGATCCGTCAGGCAGTAGGGATCCCCATCCTCTGCAAGGAGTTCATCCTCTACCCCTACCAAATCCTCTGGGCCCGCAGCCTGGGGGCAGATGCGGTGCTGCTGATTGCCGCCATTCTCTCCGATGCGGATTTGGGCTACTTTCTCAAGCTGATTCGGCAATTGGGCATGGCAGCTCTGCTGGAGGTGCACACCTCCCAAGAGTTGCAGCGGGTGTTGCGTTTGCCCCAACTGCAAGACTCCAGGGGGCAGGTGCTCATTGGCATCAACAATCGCGATCTGAGAACCTTTACGGTGGACTTAAACACAACGCGCAACCTGTTGGCCGCCCACTCGGAGCTCCTTGGCGATCTGCCTGTGGTCAGCGAGTCCGGCATCCATACCCCCGCCGATCTGCAGCAGTTGCGGGCCTGGGGGGTGCGCTCTGTGCTGGTGGGGGAAGCGCTGGTGACCCAGCCGGATCCCGGCCAAGCTGTGCGCCACCTGTTGTCATCTCAGTGAATGAGAACCCTCCATCATATGGATCTCTGTTAAGAACAATGGATCTCTGAGGATTGCTTGGATCGATGAAACGTATTCCTGTGCCGGCTCATATCCACTACGAATTTCTGCTGCGGGTGTTGGAGCGGCAAACCTTTCCGGCAGTAGAGGAACAGGATTTTGGCAACCGAGGCCGCACGCAAGAGCTGATCAACTCTCTGCGCAAAGCCCTCACCCAACAGGTGCAACTGGAGGAAGAGTGGCGACAGCGGGGCTATCAGGTGGACTACCGCTGGAATATGGACGAGCCTCAGCCTCCCTCTTGACCTTCCAGCCCACTGTAAGGTTTAGCATCCTTTCAGTGGCATTGGGGGGGGTTTCCAAGATGCAGGTTGTTTTGACGGTGCCCAAGCTGGCCTGTGGGGCTTGCGTGGACACCATTGCGCAAGCGGTGCGGCAACTGGATCCCCAGGCGCAGGTGGAAGGGGATCCCAAAACCAAACAGGTGCGGATTACTTCTGAGCGGCCTGTGGGCGATTTGCGGCAGGCCCTCACCCAGGTGGGATATCCCCCGGCCTAGTCAAGGCTGGGTCGAGAACGGTCGGGCGTCTGTTTTGAATTTCTGTACAGATGGCTGCCTTCGCCCTGCCCAGGGTGGAGAGTAGCTGTCGTTTCATCAACAAGGTGTTGCCATGTCTGCCCATAAAGGGTCATCGGCTGCATTATCGGCCTCTGCGCCTTCTCCTGAGGGCACCTGGCAGTTGGCCCTGCAAGGGATGAGCTGTGCCTCCTGCGCCCGCAGCATCGAACAGGCCCTCACTCAGGTGCAGGGAGTATCCTCCGGATCCGTGAATTTTGCCAGTGAGCAGGCCACCGTCAAAGGGGATCCCAGGCTGGTGGATCCGCAGGCGCTGATTCGGGCGGTGGAGCGGGCGGGGTATCGGGCGCGCCTTATCCAGGAGGATTGGCAGCCGGACGATCTGTCGGATCCAGAGCGGATCGCCCAACGGGCCGCAGAACGGGAACTGAAGCTCAAGGTGGCGATAGGGGTGGGCATCAGCACGGTGCTGGTGATCGGATCCCTGCCGATGATGCTGGGGATGGACATCCCGGGCTTTCCCATGTGGCTGCACAATCCTGGGTTGCAGTTGCTGCTGACGGCTCCGGTGCAGTTTTGGGTGGGCAAGCATTTTTATCGAGGCGCTTGGGCCGCTTGGCAACGGCGCTCGGCGGATATGAACACGCTGGTGGCCTTAGGGACGAGCGCGGCTTTCTTCTATTCCATTTTCCCAACGGTTTTCCCCGACTCTTTCCATCGACAGGGACTGCATCCCGATGTGTATTACGAAGTGTCGGCGGTGGTCACCACCCTGATTCTGGTGGGCAATTGGATGGAGCAACGGGCCAAAAGGCAAACCTCTGAGGCCATTCGCAAGCTGATCGGGCTGCAACCGAAAACGGCGAGGGTAATCCGCCAGGGGGTGGAGCAGGATGTCCCCATTCGGGAGGTGCAGGTGGGGGATTGGATCCGGGTGCGCCCCGGAGAGAAGGTGCCGGTGGATGGGGTAATCCTAGAGGGATCCTCCAGCCTCGACGAGTCCATGGTGACCGGCGAGAGCCTGCCTGTACTCAAGTCGGCGGGGGATGAGGTGATTGGGGCAACGCTGAATCAGACGGGCAGCTTTGTGATGGAGGCGCGGCGGGTGGGCAAAGACACGGTTCTGGCCCAGATCGTGCGCCTGGTGCAGGAAGCTCAGGGATCCAAAGCCCCAATTCAACAGTTGGCGGATCGGGTCACCTCCTGGTTTGTGCCGGCAGTGATCGGGGTGGCAGTTCTAACTTTCGTGCTCTGGTGGGTGTTGGCGGACAACCTGACGCTGGCCTTGGTGAACACGATTGGGGTGCTGATCATCGCCTGCCCTTGTGCGCTGGGGTTGGCAACCCCCACCTCGATCCTGGTGGCCACGGGACGAGGGGCAGAATTGGGGATCCTGGTGAAAAGTGCCGACAGCCTGGAATTGGCCCACCACTTGCGCACGGTGGTCTTGGACAAAACCGGCACCCTGACTGAAGGTCGTCCCACTGTCACCGATATTTGGGCCCACGGCTCCTCTCCCCTGGCGGTGTTGCGCCTGGCAGCGGCGGTGGAGCGGCACTCGGAACACCCTTTGGCCCAGGCGGTGGTGCAGAAAGCCGAAGCCGAAAAAATTGTGATCCCTCCTGCCTGGCACTTTCAGGCAAGGGTAGGCAGTGGGGCAGAAGCTTGGGTGGAAGATCAGTGGATTCGCATCGGTCGGCTGAGCTGGCTACAGGAGATGGGGATCCCTTGGGATCCCTCTTGGTCAGAGCGGGTTCAGAATTGGGAAAGCCAGGGCAAAACGGTGATCGGCGTAGCCCAATCCCAGAGCCTGGTGGGGCTGTTGGCCATTGCCGATCCGCTCAAACCCACCTCTCCTGAGGCAGTGCAACAGCTGCAACAGATGGGTCTAGAGGTGATCCTGCTAACCGGGGATAACCCCACCACGGCCCAAGCGGTTGCTCGGCAAGCAGGCATTCAGCGGGTAATTGCCCAAGTCCGTCCGGATCAGAAGGCAGCTTACATACGCAGCCTAAGACAACCGCGACGGCGGGTGGCCATGGTGGGAGATGGCATTAACGATGCTCCGGCTCTGGCAGAAGCCGATGTGGGGATCGCCATCGGTACGGGTACGGATGTGGCGATGGCCGCCAGCGATATAACCCTCATGTCGGGGGATCTGCGGGGAGTCGCCACAGCCATTCAACTCAGCCGGGCCACCCTCAACAACATCCGCCAGAACCTCTTCTTCGCCTTTATCTACAATACGCTGGGGATCCCGATTGCCGCTGGGGCGCTCTATCCCTTTACAGGCTGGTTGCTCAACCCCATGCTGGCGGGGGCAGCCATGGCCCTGAGTTCCATTTCGGTGGTCGCCAATGCCCTGCGCCTGCGACACTTTCAGCCCCCCAGACCAGCGGGCCGGCGTTAGGCCCTCTCCCAGGGGCAAGGGGGATTAGCGCGGCAACAGTTTTGCTGCCCTTTGAGCATGAGTCTGCCGTACCGCTCATGCCTCAGGGCTATCTTCTGGCAGACAAGAACATCCCCCCCGGGAGCTTGGTGAATGGCAAGCGGCAAGCTAACCTAAAAAGCTCAGGCAGATTGGGGAAAGCGCGGTGCAAATCCGCCACTGTGACGCAACTGTGATGGGATCCCTCCCTCAGCCAGAACACCCACCTGCCGTTGTCCTGTACCCCTTGCGATTCACAAGGAACGGAGTTTTTTGTGTTGAATACCCTCAGTGTTTCCCCTCCCCTTTCGGTTGGGCAGCTTGCTTCTCCTTCATTGCCCCTATTGCTTATCGGCCACGGATCCCGCGACCCTGAAGGGCGGCAAGCCTTTCTGGAGTTGGCCCAAGTCTACCAATCCCTCACTCCCCATCGACCGGTGATCCCTTGTTTTCTGGAGCTGACGGAGCCGAGTATCGCCCAAGGGATCCAGCAGTGTATTGCCCAAGGGTGGCAGGAGATCGTGGCCCTGCCGCTGTTGCTATTTGGGGCCCGCCACAACAAGTTCGATGTGACGATGGAACTGGATCGCCTGCAGGCCCTCTATCCCCAGTTGCGCATTCATTACGGTGGGCCGTTGGGGATCCGCATCGAGATCCTGCAACTGCTGCGAGACCGATTGGCCGCTCTGATAGCTGCCCAACCGCGGCGGATCCCAGAAGCAGAAACCGTGCTCCTGTTTGTGGGTCGCGGCTCCAGCGATCCCGAGGCCAATGCCGAAGCCTGTAAACTGGCCCGGTTGCTTTGGGAAGGATCTGGGTTTGCCGCTGTGGAGACCTGCTTTATCGGCATTACCCATCCCCGCCTGCCTGTGGGGTTGGAGCGGGCCTTGTCCTGGCATCCGCGCCGGGTGATCGTGCTGCCCTACTTTCTGTTTACGGGGGTGTTGGTGAAAAAAATCGAGGCGGCAGTGGAGAAACAACGACAACGACAGCCGGAAATCGACTGGCTGATGCTGCCGGAATTGGGCCTTGTGGATACGGTGCTGCACAGCCTGCAGCAACTGGAGCAGGAAGCCCTGCAGGGCCAAACCCCGATGAACTGCCACCTGTGCAAGTTTCGCCTGGCCGTGAGCGCAGAGGTTGGAGCTGGATCCAGCCATCACCATCCTCACGAGCATCATCACCACCATCACGGGCACGGATCCCATCACCATCCTCATTCCCACCCTCAGCACGGCCACACCCACGCAGCGGCTGGGGATCCCTGGGCCCAATTAGAGGGCTACCACCAACGGGCATGGCAGGTGCCCTAAGAGGGAAACAGAGGCTGCTGGCGGGATAAACTGAGTGCAGACAGGCAATTTTTGAACCTGGTTTTCCCGCTCTAGCGGTTGTGATGACGAAAAAACGATGATGCTCTCCCGCTCCTCTTGGGTTTCAGGTGCCGCTGCTGCGGGGAGCGGGATTTTCGTCTTCGCTCTGGTGGTGGGGCTGTTGGATCAGATCCTGCCAACCCTGCCCAGGGTTTCCTTATCCTTGGCCGGGATCCCTGGGATCCTGGCTGGAATTGGGTCTGCCTATGGGGTTTGGCAGGTGGTTCAGATGGGTCTGCAATCGGCTTCCTGGAGCGACTTTCGAGAATCGCTGGTGGCGACCCTATCTCCCTTTGATCCTGCCGACCACGGCGGCGAGCCACGACAACCTAAGGGGGATCCTCGCCCTTGGCAGGTGGCTCAGGAGATCCGGCAAACCCAGCTCCGCCATCAAAAGATCCTTGACCGCATCAAGCAGCGGGTGAAAGCCGAAATCCAGACCTGTGAACGCGCCCAAGCCCAACTGCGCAGCGAGCAGCAACGGTCTCGAGTCCTGCAGGCCCAAGCCCAACAGTTACAACAGCATCTGCAAAACCTACAAACATCTTCCCCTTCTCCAAGCTCCGAGTCGACCAAACCCGCGCCAGAGCAAGCGCTGCGCCAAAAGCTCCGCCAACTTCAATCCCAGGTCACCACCCTGAAAATAGAATTGGAACGCCAAAGGACCCAACTGCAACACGCAGAAGCAGAGCGGGCTCAACTCCAGCAGCAGCAGCAAAAACTCAAGCGCATCCTGCAGCGCAAAAAATTGGAAAATCGAGAGTTGCGCTCCCAACAGGCAGAATGGGCCCGGCAACTGGAGCAAACTCAACAGGAGCTGCAAACTTTGCGAGAGTCCTACCGCGCCTTGCAAGTTCTACAGGAAATAAGCTCCACCCTAACCCAAAACCCATCTCACGAAAGGGCGGAAACGGAGTCCTCTGGATCCTCCGACTAGCCGACCCGCTTTAGAACAAATACACTCCCCTCGCTGCCCCGACCCAGCCGCAAGTCTTCATCCAAATAGGTGATATCCAGCCAACCCGTTGGCTCGCGGCGGCGGATATCGATTTGAATAGCCGGGATTCGCTCTGGAGCCTGCTCGAGCAAATCGAGAAAACTCTCGATCTCGTAGCTCATCAAAGCTTGGGATCCGAGCACCAATCGCTCGAAAATCACCCTCACCCGACGCTCCGATTCGGGGTAAAAGCGTGCCGATACCGCCAAGATTCCCCGTGGCATCCAAGCCTCCAGCCAACCGGATCCCTGGATCTCCGCCACGTTGAAGACCCGTCCAGCTTTGGCCCGAATACACTGGTAGATCGCCCCGGTGGTGAACAGGGGCAAATTGGCCAGCCGCAGCAGAGCTGTGCTCGTGGTAAATAGGGTGAGCCAGTTCCCCTCCAACCCTTCAGGAGCCGATGTTGGTTTGGGGGTGGGGTTGAGCGCTTCTAGGGCGGCAATCTGAGACAGGATCTGGGCTTGCTGCTCAGGGGAGACTTTCCGGCCCCGGTCGGTTGCCTCCAGTAGGTGCAGCAGAGCCGATTTTTGCTGAGCCAGGGCCTCAGACATGGGCACACTCCGAAGGCACTGACCCTATTTTAGAGAACGCGGGATCCCTCTGCCCTTAACCGTCTTCTCCCACCAGTTTCAGGTTCAGATCTGCCACCTGCTCATACCCCAGCCCGGCCCGCACCACCAGCGGCTCGGATCCCGTCAAGTCAATTACCGTAGAGACCTTGGCCCGACGGGGGGCATCGTCATCCAGCACCAGATCCACCTGTTTTTCCAACTGCCGCATCTCTTCAGCCGCAAAGATCCCACCCTCATCCCAGGGGTCGCTCTCCCACTCCCAGGCTTGCCCAGAACTTAAGTCCAGGGATCCGACGGGATCCCCCCCCAGCTTGGCAGAGGTGGAGACAATTGGATTGCCCAACTCTTCCAGCAAAGCCTGACAAATGGCCGAGTCGGGCACCCGGATGCCGGTGGTTTTCCGTTTGGGCTCCATCACCAACTTGGGCACCAGCTTGGTGGCCGGCAACAGAAACGTAAACGGGCCCGGGATCAGCCGCCGCATCAGTCGATAGGCTGAATCGGTGACCTGGGCATACTGGGCAATGCGCGAGAGAGAAGGACACAAAAAGGTAAGAGGCTTGTCGTTGGAGAGCTGCTTGATACGGCGTACCCGCTCCACTGCTTGTTTGTGGGTCACATCGCAGCCAATGGCATAGACTGTATCGGTGGGGTAAAGCATCACCGCCCCCTCCCGCAAAGCCGCCGCAATCCGCCGGATGGAGCGGGCCTGGGGCTGTTGCGGATGCAGCTTAAAGTACTCGGCCATCGGGCAGATGGGAAGAGGTCAAGACTGGGAGCAGCTCCCCCCCAAAGGGTTTTCCACAAGAGGGCGGGGGGTCGGTGGCACCGACGCGGGCGGGGATCCCTGAGATTCGGGCCAGTCCTTCAGTTGTTGCATCAGGGCTTGGATGTGCAGACGGGGCAGATAGGGCCAGTCGCCCGCTTCTTCCAAATCTTGAAGCACCCGATACAGAGCTTGACGGGTATTGGGCAAAGACTCCCGAAAGGCACCTTCCAGGATCGCGCGGTGCAACTCCTCCAGCAGCCGCAGGAGCATCAGCAGCTCCACACACGCTCCCGCCCTCGCCTGAGCCGCCTGTTCAACGGCCAACATGATCTGACGCAAATCCGGTGGCAGATCCTCCGCCGAGATATACATGGCCACTCGTCTCTGGGTTCTGGGAAGGCAGGGGCTTTCCCATTCTAAGATTCTTCTGCCCTAGGACTGGATGGATTTTGCCCCCACAAGATCCAACTGCGCAGGCTGTTGGGATCCCCGACCCAGGCACTGCCACACCCGCTGCAAGAGGGCATCCAGCCCCTGCTTGGCAATTGCAGAAATGGCCACTACGGAAGTGCCGGCAGCGGCAGACAGCCTCTGGGTGCGCTCGGCAACCTGCTGGGGATCCAGAACATCGATCTTGTTCAAAACCAGGATTTGTGGCTTATCGATTAACCCGTGGCCGTAGGCGCGCAGCTCCTGCTGAATAACCTGGTAATCCTTGACGGGATCCGCCGCCGTGCCATCCACCAAATGAATCAGTACCCTGGTACGCTCCACATGGCGCAAAAACTCATGGCCCAGCCCCACCCCCAAGTGCGCCCCCTCGATCAGCCCCGGAATATCGGCAAACACCACCCCATCTCCCGATGGATGGGGCACCACCCCCAAATTGGGCTGCAACGTGGTGAAGGGGTAGTCAGCAATCTTGGGCCGGGCAGAGGAGACCACCGAAATCAGAGTGGACTTGCCCGCATTGGGCAGGCCGACAATGCCCACCTCGGCAATCAACTTCAGCTCCAGGCGCAGGCGCACCCGTTCTCCCGCTTCGCCCTTGGTGAATTGGCGGGGGGCGCGATTGTGGTTGCTCAAAAAATGGGCATTGCCTAAGCCGCCTTTGCCCCCACGGGCTACCAGCAATTGATCCCCCTTGCCCACCAGATCGCCCAACAATTCCCCCGTCTCCGCATTGAACACCACAGTACCGCAGGGCACCCGCACCAGCCGATCCGCACCACTGGCCCCGCTGCGATGGTTGGGCCCCCCTTTGGCCCCGTGTTCCGCTTTGATCACCGGTTGAAAGCGAAAATCCAACAGAGTTTGCAGGCCGGGATCGGCCACCAGGATCACCGAGCCGCCCCGCCCGCCATTGCCGCCGGATGGCCCCCCAGCCGGCACATACTTCTCACGGCGGAAGGCAACGATGCCATCTCCGCCATTCCCCCCTTGCACTTCAATTTCGGCTTGGTCGATAAAGTGCAATCGTTCTTCTCCCAAATCTTCTATCTTCCAGCTTGGCAAGATGCCGGGAAACTTGCCACAAAAGACGCTCCTCTAAGCTACGATGGTATTTCCCAGCCACATCCTCCCCAGGTGGGAAAGTGGAAGTGGGATCCTGCCAAACTCGATTGGCCTTCTACCCTTTATCCCGCGCAACTGATCTGTTACTGCACCCCTATGAGTCGATTCACTGCTGCCGATGTAGGTTTTACCACTGAAGACTTTGCCGCCCTTCTGGATAAGTACGACTATCACTTCAGCCCTGGCGAAATTGTGGCGGGTACAGTATTCTCGGTGGAGCCACGCGGTGCTTTGATCGATATTGGGGCCAAAACGGCTGCCTTTCTGCCGCTCCAGGAGATGTCGATTAGCCGCCTGGAAGACCCGCACGAGATGCTGCAGCCGGGAGAAACCCGCGAGTTTTTTATCCTCACCGAAGAAAACGAAGAGGGACAGCTGACCCTCTCCATCCGCCGCATCGAGTACATGCGGGCCTGGGAAAGGGTACGGCAGCTCCAGAAAGAAGATGCCACCGTTCGCTCAACCATTTTTGCCACCAACCGAGGTGGAGCCCTGGTGCGGATTGAGGGGCTGCGGGGCTTTATCCCCGGATCCCACATCAGCACCCGCAAGCCAAAAGAAGAGCTGGTGGGCGAAGAGCTGCCCCTGAAGTTTTTAGAGGTGGACGAAGACCGCAACCGCTTGGTGTTGAGCCATCGCCGCGCCTTGGTGGAGCGGAAGATGAACAAGCTGGAAGTGGGCGAGGTGGTGGTTGGCACGGTGCGGGGCATCAAGCCCTATGGTGCCTTCATCGATATTGGCGGCGTCTCCGGCCTGCTGCACATTTCCGAGATCTCCCACGATCATGTTGACACGCCCCACAGCGTCTTCAACGTCAACGACGAAGTGAAGGTGATGATCATCGAGCTAAATGCGGAGCGGGCGCGGATCTCGCTGTCCACCAAGCAACTGGAGCCCAATCCCGGCGACATGATTCGGGATCCCAAGCTGGTTTACGAGAAGGCCGAGGAGATGGCAGCCAAGTACCGTGAGCAACTGCTGGCCGCTAAGCAAGGACAAGCGGCAGAGGCCCCACCGGAAGTGGTGGAAGAGGAGCTGGAATACGCGGCGACGGCTGTGGAATGATCACAAACTTTGCGTATTTCTGCCTGCTACAAGGCTTAGCTAGGCCGCCGAGAAGCCCGGCCCTCTCTCGCTTTAGCGGCGCGGAGCGCTTTGCATCAGCATGAGTGCGGAAGTATGTCACGGCATGAGCCTTTGGTTCCATCAGTGTGAGTGGGGAGCTGAGGAGCGATCCATAAGCCCGTGGGGGCGGGGGCAGTCCAAATGTCCGAAGAGACGGGTACTGCTGCTGTGGCGAAGTAGGCCGACGGCGCTCACGCAGGGCTGCAAACCTGCGCCAGTAACGGGAATCCCCCGCTCCTGAGCTTGAGGAGATGGTCAAAGACTGTAGATCTGCCCATCCATGAGCAGATGGGTGATGCCTTTCTTTTGCAGTTGGGTGCGCACAATCTCCAGGATGTAGCCGGGAAACTGGATCACCCGGTAGGGCGGGTAGGTGTTGCTGCCCCGACGGCTCATTTCGGAAAAGCGGCGGGCCACCTTGTGGTTGTCGAAAATCGGCAGCGTATTGGCGTTATCCATCCCTTCGATGGGCAGGGATCCCGAGCCAAAGAATTCTTTGAGAGGGCGGGTGGTCAGTTCTTGGTAGCGGTCAACAACGACATAGCAGGTTTCCGGTAGGGTGAGCTCTTCCAGGGGTAATACCTGAATTTGATAGCTGGGATCGGTGAGGGGATCCTCTTCTGGCCCATCTTCATCTTCTAGGAGATAGTCAGAGTCGTCCTCATCCTCGTCTTCGAGGTCACGGTCTTCTCCGGTCTCTTCCTCATCCTCTTCCCCGACATCCTCCACATCTTCCTGAAGCTCAGCCGCCAACGGCAGTTCTTCTGGGGGCAGTTCTGGCAGAGACTCTGTTCCAGCGGTGTTATCCTCGCCTTCCTCGTTTGCGTTCGGCTCTGCGGGGGGCTCCGGCAAGGGAGATGGAGAAGGCAACTCCGGTTCCAGCGGCAAAATCTGCTGCTCTGGGGCTGGGATCCCGCCAACAACAGCTTTTTCCCCCATGTCTTTGCGGCGGGCAGCCGAGCGTTTGAGATGGATCAACCGCTGATACTCATCGGCAGCGATATTTTCCTTCAACACGCGGGTGATGGTGGTGATGCTCACCTGAAATTGCTCCGCCAATTCGACGGCGGTCGCTGCCGAGCCGCGGTAGGCGCTAACAATTTGCTGTTGTTCTTGCTCTGAAAGTTTGCTGCGAGCCATCCCAGATCACCCAATCCAAAAACCGAAAAAACTGAAGAGGATCCTTAGCCAGCGGCGGTTGCCCCGCACACCCGGCTGAGGCCGGCAGCTAGCTGCTCCCGCTCCAGCCCCTTGCCGATCAACACAATTTTGGACAGGCGGGGCTCATCGGGATCCCAGTCCCGTTCCAGAAAAAGGGTTTGCCGCTGGCCCACCTGATGAAAGATAACCCGCTGCGGCTCATCCACAACCCACAGCACCCCCTTGGCGCGAAAAACGGTCTCGGGCATGTCTTGTAGCCAATCGCGAAAGGCCCCCAAATCCAGCGGCTGCTGCAGTTGAAAGCTCACCGATTGGATCCCGTCTTCCTCGAGGTGATGGCTATGGTGGGCCTCAGTCTCTGCATTGGGGAGCCTGGGATCCCACAATTCTGGGCGGAAGGCATGCACATCCAAGATGCGGGCCAGAGGCACCTGGGCATGGGTGGTGAGCAGGCAAGGGGCAGCGGGGTTGTAGCGGCGCAGATCGAGAAGGATCCGCTCTCGTTCGGCTTCGTCGATCAAATCCACCTTATTGAGCAACAAAATGTCAGCGCTGCCGATCTGGTGGGCGGCGGTTTGCGAGCGCTGGAAATTGCGCCAGTATTCGGCACCGTCAACCAAGGTCACCACGCCATCCAGGCGCAACTCCTCATGAAAGACCCTCTGCACAAATAGCTCGGTCACCTGCCTGGGATCCGCCACGCCGCTGGTTTCCACCACCAGATAGTCCAACGCCTGGGCATGCTGGAGCAGCTGGCGGGCCGCCCGTTCAAAATCCTCTCGCACCGTGCAGCAGAGGCAACCATTGTTGAGCTGCATCAGCCCCCCCTCGGGCATGTTGACCAACTCGCCATCGATGGAAATCTCGCCAAACTCGTTGAGGATCACTCCAATGCGCAACCCATGCTCCTCTTCCAAGATGCGCTTGAGCAGCGTGGTTTTGCCACTGCCCAAAAAACCTGTCAAAATCGTCACCGGAAGCTGAGCTTTCATATCAGGTGAGGCTGAACTGACAAGCGGCCAACAAACCCTTCTCTCAAGTTCCCCAGAAGCTCTACTAGCTTAGCTTTAGGGTTGGCTCTCCAGGATCTGGACAAGGGGGAACGACCGCTCCCACCCAAATTAGATCCTCTAACCCATCAACTAGTTATCCAACTATTTATTTATTAATGTCCTCTGGGCGTTGGGGCAGACTCTCTCCTGAGGATCCCTGGGGACGAATGAGCTCGATCGGCAGGCCATCGGGATCGGCGATGAACGCCACTTCATAGACCTGGCCCCCAATTTGCTGGAGCTGGGGCGGCAGCAGCAGGGTAAGGGGCACTTGCGCTCGCAAATGTTCTAGGTAGTTGGCCAGGGATCCCCATTCGGGGCCCACCTCAAAAGCGGGATGGTAGTAGCCCACATAGTGGGGATCCCCAAAGGGATCCGGGGCAGGATGGGGTTGCGGCACCTGCATCAGCTCCAAACGCCCCCAGGGGCCGCGCATCCAGCAGGCCAGCGTGATCCCGGCAGTAAAACGTTCTTCCACCGCAAAGCCCAACCCCTCGTAAAAGGCGATGGAGCGGAAGATATCGGCGGTGCGAATGGAAAAATGGTGTAGTTTCATCGTCCTGCAAAGCAGCCAGATGGGGCCAGACCGCTCGGATCATCGCCGATGACGGCTGGTCAAGCGCAGGTAGACTTGCTACGCTCCAGAAAAGTAGGCTGTCTATCTTAAGCACCTCTTGCAGTGTATGCTGGCCCGCCCAATCCTTGGGGCGGGAAATGCGACAACCTAAGCCGATTGCTGCCAACCTCAATTATGCCTAAGCTGGTCATTGTCGAATCTCCCACCAAAGCCCGTACCATCCGTGGATTCTTGCCCGCAGGGTACGAAGTTCAGGCCTCGATGGGACATGTGCGGGATCTCCCCGATTCGGCATCTGAAATTCCAGAAGAATTGAAAGGAGAAGAGTGGAGCCGCCTGGGGGTCAATGTCCACGCCGACTTCGAGCCCCTCTACGTCATCCCCAAGGACAAAAGAAAGGTGGTCAAGGAGCTGAAGGAAGCGCTCAAGAAGGCGGACGAGCTGATCCTGGCCACCGACGAAGACCGCGAAGGGGAAAGCATTAGCTGGCACTTGCAGCAGGTGCTGCAACCCAAAGTGCCCACCCGCCGCATGGTGTTCCACGAGATTACCCGCGAGGCCATTCAGGAGGCGCTGCAAAACTGCCGTGAGGTGGATGAACAACTGGTGCGTGCCCAGGAGACCCGCCGCATCTTGGATCGCCTGGTGGGCTATACCCTGTCGCCGCTGCTGTGGAAAAAAATTGCCCCCAAACTCTCGGCAGGGCGGGTGCAGTCGGTGGCGGTCAAGCTTTTGGTGGATCGAGAGCGGGAGCGGCGCGCCTTCAGAAAAGCCTCCTACTGGGATCTCAAAGCGGAGCTGCAGCCCAAAACGACCGTCGCCGGCCAGCAGGCTGTCTTTCCAGCAGAGCTGGTGAGCTTGGGTGGCAAACGCCTGGCCAATGGGCAAGACTTCGATCCCAGCACCGGCCAGCTCATTGCCGGGCGGGATGTGGTGTTGTTGGATCAGGCCCAGGCCGAGGCCCTGCGGGATCGCTTGCTGGGAAAAGCCTGGATCGTCAGCTCTGTGGAAGAGCGCCCCTCCACCCGCAAACCTGCCCCTCCCTTTACCACCTCCACCCTGCAGCAGGAGGCCAACCGCAAGCTGCACCTGTCGGCCCAGCAGACGATGCGCATTGCCCAAAAGCTCTACGAAGAGGGCTACATCACCTACATGCGCACCGATTCGGTCCACCTGTCGGAGCAGGCCATCCGCGCTGCCCGCGCCTGCGTGGAGTCGATGTACGGCAGAGAATATCTCAGCCCCGAGCCCCGTCAGTACACCACCAAAACCAAAGGGGCGCAAGAAGCCCACGAGGCCATTCGTCCTGCTGGATCAGAGTTTCGCCTGCCCAGCCAAACCCCCCTCTCCGGCCAGGAGCTGGCCCTCTACGACCTGATCTGGAAGCGCACCGTCGCCAGCCAAATGGCTGAGGCGCGGCAGACCCACACCATCGTACTCATCGCCGTAGACGATGCGGTGTTCCGGGCCAGCGGCAAGCGCATCGATTTTCCCGGCTTTTTCCGCGCCTATGTGGAGGGATCCGACGACCCAGAGGCGGCTTTGGAAGATCGGGAGGTGCATCTGCCTCTGTTGCGGCAGGGGGATCCCCTCCGCTGCCAGAAGCTGGAACCCGTTGCCCACGAAACCCAGCCTCCAGCCCGATATACGGAAGCCTCCTTGGTCAAGGTGTTGGAAAGTGAGGGCATTGGCCGCCCCAGCACCTACGCCACCATCTTGAATACGATCATGAGCCGTGGCTACGTCAGGCCGATGGGAAGTGCCCTCGTGCCCACCTACACAGCTTTTGCAGTCACCGAGCTGCTGGAAAAATACTTTCCCAACCTGGTGAATACCCGCTTCACTGCCGAGATGGAGCAAACGCTGGACGACATTGCTTCTGGACAGGCGGAGTGGCTGCCCTATCTGCGCCATTTCTTCTTGGGCGAGCAGGGTCTCGAGGGACAGGTGAAGGCGCGCGAGCTGGAAATTGATTCCGGCCTGGCCCGCTCCATCCATCTGGAGAACCTGCCTGTCAAGATCGGCATTGGCCCCTATGGCCCCTATGTGGCGGTCGAAACCGAGTCCGGAGAGGTGCGCGCCAACCTGCCGGAGGATATTCCCCCCGCCGATCTGAGCGCAGAACACATCGCGGAGCTGATCCAGCGGAAGCAAGAAGGCCCCAAGCCCATTGCCTTTCACCCGGAAACCCAGGAGCCAATCTATGTGATCCCGCAGGGCCCCTACGGCCCCTATGTGCAATTGGGAGAAGTTTCTGAGGACAACAAAAAACCCAAGCGCACCTCCCTGCCCAAAGGGTTGAAACCGGATCAGGTCACGCCAGAGATTGCCTTGGGGTTGCTGAGCTTGCCTCGCACCTTGGGGGAACACCCGGAATCGGGGAAAAAGGTGCAGGCCGGTATTGGCCGCTTCGGCCCCTACGTAGTCTGTGATGGCGATTTCCGCTCTCTGCCCGCCGATGAGGATGTGCTGACCATCAGCCTGGAGCGGGCGCTGGAGTTGTTGGCCCAGCCCAAGAAAGGCCGTGGGCGCGGCTCTGCCAAGCCCTTGCGGGAGCTGGGATCCCATCCTGAGGATGGCGAGCCGGTTCATCTGCACGACGGCCCCTATGGGCTGTATGTCAAACATGGCAAGGTCAATGCCTCTTTGCCCAAAGGGATCCCTGCCGAAGCGGTTACCCTGGAAATGGCCCTGCAGGTGCTGGCTGAAAAAGAAGTCTCTTCTGCAGAGGTCAAGGGGAAAAGCCGCTCGACCGCTTCTGCAGGTAAAGCCCAAGCCAAAACTGCCTCCAGCAGCCCTACAGCCCAGCAGGCCGGAAATGCTGTGCCGCAGAAGCGGCGTAAAGCACAAACCACTTCCACTGGCAGCGGGATGGCCAAAGAGCCGCAAGCCCAAGCGAATGGGTCAGCTCAGGTTGGATCCCGTCCCACCATTGTGAAGATCACCCCCAAAGCCCCCGCCTGAGGTCAGCTTCTTGGGGTGCGATGGCCCAAGGTCGCCTGCTCAGGGTGGCTTAGGGGTTAGCCATGTAACAGTTTTGCTGACGACACAACTGCTTCAAGGGCCGCAAGCAGCGGACACGGCGGCTTCCTGATTGGCAATGCAACCCATTGCTTCTGCAAACGGCAAGGGATCCTGCTGCTGGCGCTTGGGAATCTGGGCGTGTTCCAGCTCACTGCAGTAGCAGTAGGCAGGATGGCGACGATGGGGGTGTGCAAGGGACACGGGAGTAAATGAGAGTTGGAGTCGGGGCCAACAGCCTTCAGCTCAACGTTATCACCTGGGTGCCGGGGAAGTAGTGATTGAGAATTTGCGGCGCTGTGTAGCCCTGCTCGGCCAAGCCGCGGGATCCCCACTGACACAGTCCCACCCCATGGCCGGCCCCACGATAGGTGAAAAGGTACACTTCCTGCTGGCCGGGCTTTGGCTGGAGACGTTCCCACGTGAAGCGGTTGCTGGGGAGGATCCCCCAACCCAGGGTTTGGCCAAGGCGCAGCACAAACTCTTGGCCAGTCAACAGTTGGGATCCAACGCGAATGCGCACAGGGCGACCCCAGGGATCCGACTGCACAATCTCCAGATCGCCGTTGCCGAAGGCTGGCTCCAACTCCCGTCGGCTGAGCCGGACGCTGTGAGGGCCATAGAAGGGAGAGGCGCGACACCCGTCACAGATCACCCCTTGTAGGTAGGGGCGGGCGGGTGGGGCAAAAATATCCTGGTTGGCGCTGGTGTGGCCCCCACAGGTGGAGTGAAACAGAACCTCTATCGGCTGGCCGGCATGGGTTAGGATCTGCCCTCGGGTTGCCCGCACCGCAGCAGTGGTCGCCGCCGTTTCATAGGCCAGGCCACCATAGAACTGGTGGGCGGTGGAATCCTGCAATAGCCTTATCGAGGTAGAGGGCCATTCTCTTCTGGGGCCGGGGTGCAGATGGGGAATGGCCAAAGTGCGGGCCAAGATGGCTTGCGCCTGCAAGGCGGCAGCTGGCCAGTCGGCGGGCATTTCGCTGGGCACCAAAGCCAGCAGATAGTCTTCCAACTTCACCCAATTCACCAGATGCAGGCGACCTAAACCCTTGGGACGAATCTGTACCCAGCCCCGATAGCGACGCTCCTCCCCTGCGAGGGAGCGCAGAGCTCCCCCCTGTAGCCAAAGGGATCCCTGGTAGCGACGAGGCTGTCCCGGCCCGGTCAGAAGGAGCTCTTGGCGGCGAACCTGTAACTTCCAGGTGCCTGTTGGAAAAGGCTGCTGATTTAAAACAAAAGGGCCCATCAGCTCCAACTCGGCCAAGGGATCCGCACTCCAGCGGCTGAACAGCTCCACGGCCAGCCAATCTCCGCGCCCGGACGTTTGGGCCTGCCGAGAGCCTCCCCAAACAGCCCACAGGGATCCCAGCACCATCGCCCCCAACTGTCGTCGCCGCATAGGCCCCATCCGGGCATCCTCTATCGATAGACCATTCCCCCAGAAATACTGTCAAGATGAGCCGGCCAGCAAAGGATCGTATCCCAGTTGTTGGGTAAGCCGGGCGCGGGCCAATTCCCGATATTCCCAAAAGTGTTCTCCTGCGGCGCAGAGGCCCAAATATAGGTTCAGCAGGCTCGGTTTCTGTCGCCAAATCGTCCATAGCTGTCGCCAAAATTGGGCGCGAATTTCAGGGTGAAGGATCCCTTGCCGCCAGATGAGTTGTAGAAGCAGGTGGATCCCTTTGCGAAGGGGCAGCTTCATCATTTGCCGTCGGCCATCTTTGATGCCGATATTCAGGCATTGTTGCAGGCAGCGAGATAAATATCGCGCAGGATCATACAATTTCCAAAAACTTTCCAGATATTCTTGAGCAATCTCCGATAGAGAACGGGTGGGAATGAAATTCATCAGCGTATTTTGATCGCCGAACTCAGTAACGCCGATCCCTTCCAGCAAACGTTCCTCCTTCTTCAAGCGATTCCAGAGCTGTGTGTTTGGCAAAGCCTGTAAAATGCCTAACATCGGCTGAGGAATACCGGTTTGCTCGACAAAAGCCTGGATGCGATCCCCTGCTCCTGGCCGCTCTCCATCAAAGCCCAGAATAAACCCAGCATAGATCAGCAGTCCAGCATCGTTGATCTTGCGACAGGCCTCCACCAAAGGGTGGCGGGTATTCTGGAGCTTTTGGGTCATCTGTAAGCTGTCTTGGTCTGGAGTCTCAATGCCCAAAAAGACAGCATAGAACCCCGCTTCTACCATCAACCTCATCAGCTCTTCGTCTTCCGCCAGGTTGACTGAAGCCTCTGTCATAAAGGTAAATGGGTAATTGCGCTTTTGGCTCCAAGGGATCAGCTCTCGTAAAAATCGCTTGACGTTGCGCTGATTGCCGATAAAGTTGTCGTCTACCACAAATACCGAACCCCGCCAACCCAAGTCATAGAGAGCTTGCAGCTCGGCTAGCATTTGACTTGGCTCTTTGGTTCTCGGCTTGCGTCCGTAAAGAGAGATGATATCGCAAAACTCGCAATTGAAGGGGCAACCTCGCGAAAATTGGACTGACATCATGAAGTATTGATCCATACGCAGCAGATCAAACCTTGGCAAAGGACTTTGGGTTACATCCGGTTTTTCCGCAGCCCGAAAAATGCCCGACTCTTGCCCAGCTTCTAGAGCCTTGAGCCTTGACAAAGGCCGGTATGGTCACTTCCCCTTCATCCAAAACCAAATAGTGAGCACCAGATTCCAGGGCGTCTTGCGGCACAGAAGTTGGATAGGGCCCGCCCACAGCTACTTTTTTGCCCAGTTGTACAGCCTTGCGAATCAGGGCGTGGAAATCTTGTTTTTGCACCAGCATGGCCGACAAGATCACCAGATCGCACCAGTGCCAATCGGCTTCTGTTTCAGCAGCGACATTGCGATCCACAAAGCGAATCTCCCAGTGTTGGGGTAGCAGAGCAGCAACGGTGATCAAGCCCAGAGGTGGCATTAGCGCTTTTAGCCCCACCATCTCAATGGTGCGATTGTAAGACCAGAATGATTGAGGAAAACGCGGATAGAGCAGCAACGCCTTCATACCAACCAGCTCCTGAGTTGCAGATCGACCAACTTGATCCCCTACTGGTTTCCTATCGATTTGCTAGGCTTAGATAAAGCAGCCACAGATCAAACGCCTGCTCGCAATATCCTGTCGATGTTAGCCATTGGCAGATCTTGTGCAGGCTATCTGTGGAGAATCCTATGGTTCTGCGGCAAAAACTTAGCGGGCAGGGCCAATGGAGTAAAGCTTATCGGGATCCCTTAAAGTTGGTTTTGGTTATCGTTGGGCTGAGTGTTGACGTTCCCCTAGCGTACCCCCTGCAATCTTGAACCAAACCCTGCCCTCTCACGGCTGGGGACGAAGTCAGTTCTGCACACCTTGCTCAAAAACCTGCTGAACCAAGCCGCTGACGATGGAAAGTACAATTGCGCCGATAAACGCCCAGCCGAAATTATCGATGTTGAAAGCATTCCCGGCCAGCTTATCGGCAATGACCAAGCAGATGCCGTTCAAAATTAGCCAAAACAAGCCCAGGGTAAGAATTGTAATCGGCAGGGTGATCAGCCGGAGAATCGGCCTAACCAAACCATTGACCAGACCAATGGCCAGAGCCGCCACCAAAGCCCCGCCAAACCCGGAGACGTGGATCCCGGGCAAAAGCCAAGCCAGGATCATTACACTCAAGGCTGACATCAGCCAGGTGGCCAAAAGAGTTGCCATGCTCTCTCCTCTGCCCTGATGGGGCCGCGATTTTGCCCTCTATGCTAGCTGATCTCCTCAGGGATCCCTTGCGCAGAAACCTCTTCAGGGCTGTAAGTTTGCAGGGCCAAAGCGTGAATGCTCCGCCCCATGTGTTCTGCCAGAGCGGCATACACCAGGCGATGTCGCTGTAGGGTCGTTTTGCCGACAAACGAAGGCGACACTACTTGAACTCGGTAGTGCCCTCCTGTCCCGCCCCCGTGGCCGATGTGAAGGTGGGACTCATCCTCCACCTGCACATGAAGAGCCTGCAGCTTCTCCATCAGGTGCTGCCGAAGGTAGTCGGGGGTAAGCATGGCAACCCCTCTGGATGAGATGGGATCCCTTAAGATTGAGCCGTGGCCTTAGCAAAGGCTGCCTCGACCAGCGGACGCAGCTCGTTGCGGGCGTGCATCTCTTGGATGATGTCGCAACCACCCACAAACTCCCCATCAATATAAATCTGCGGGATAGTAGGCCAGTTGGAAAACTCTTTAATCCCCTGGCGGATCTCAGGATCCTCGAGTACGTTAATCGCCGTGTAGGGGAAGCCCAAACTATCCAGCACACGAACGGCGGCATAGGAAAACCCACATTGGGGCATTTCCGGGGTGCCCTTCATGTAGATGAGCACCTTGTGGGTGCGGATTTGCTCACGGATTTTCTCTTCCAAAAGGGGATCCAGCATGGTGTTCAGCCACTATAGCGACAACAGTCGATAGGCAAACTGGCATCCTATCGAGATCTCATTTTCGTCTACTTTTAACATGCTCGACACTTTTCCCACGGTTGGGCCGAGAGATTCTCTCATAGACTCTGTTCTACGGACGCCACCAGCAAGCCCCATTGCCCAGGGCTGGCCCAAGCCCCCAACCTATCCAGGCAGCGACCCCAGGATCCATGTTAATTTCTACACCAACATGGTTAGCGACAGGGTCGGCGACAAACCTCAAACCCTGATTCTTCCGTTGACCCGGTCGATCCCGCTCTGGGCAAGGGTTTCAGGCCCCTCGGCGGAGAAAAACAAGGGGAAATTGCAGCCGAAAACAAGACCTCTGGACAAGGGTTATAATGGGGGGGAGTCGCTTCCCTTCGGGGAAGTGGAATTAATGGAAACGCTGTAATTAAATTTCAACCCATGAAGTTTTTTGAAAAATACCTTACCGTTTGGGTCTCGCTATGCATTGCTGCAGGCATTGGTCTTGGGAAAATACTGGGGAATTCTGTTTCGGTGCTTGAAAGCTGGCAGATATATACCATCAACATTCCGGTAGCGGTGTTGGTTTGGATGATGATCTACCCGATGATGGTACAGATTGATTTTTCATCGATAGGCGGTGTTTCAAAAAATTGGAAAGGGCTGGCGCTGACAGTTACTGTAAACTGGCTGATCAAACCTTTCACCATGGCATTGTTTGGATGGATTTTCTTTAAAAATCTGTATGCTACCTGGATCACTCCGGAAGATGCAGACCAGTACCTGGCAGGCGCCATTCTGCTGGGTGCCGCACCCTGCACAGCCATGGTGTTTGTGTGGAGTTATTTGGTAAAAGGCGATGCCAATTATACGTTAATACAAGTTTCAGTCAACGATCTTATTCTGCCGGTTGCATTTGTACCCATTGTAAAATGGCTGCTGGGAGTAACCAACATACAGATACCGTATGAAGTACTGATTACTTCGGTGGTTGTTTTTGTTGTTATACCGCTAACTACGGGTTATCTGACCAATCGGATATTGCCTCAACGAAAAGGAAAGGATTGGTTTGAACAAAAATTTCTTCCGGCACTTCGTCCTGTTTCCATACTAGCATTGCTTTCAACCCTGGTTTTACTCTTTGCCTTTCAGGGCGAACACATACTGGATCATCCATACACCATTTTGTTGATAGCCATACCACTGACCATTCAAACCTACTTCATATTTTTTATAACCTGGCTGGGTGGAAAATTGCTCCGTTTATCACATCCGGTTTGTGCACCGGCTGCGATGATTGGTGCCAGTAATTTTTTTGAACTCGCAGTTGCCGTGGCCATATCACTTTTTGGTCTTAATTCAGGTGCGTCGTTAGCCACGGTGGTTGGTGTACTCATAGAAGTACCCATCATGTTATCGTTGGTAGCCATCGCTAACAGTTGGAGGTATTAAATGAAAAAAATCTTGGTTTTATGCACAGGTAATAGCTCCCGTAGTCAAATGGTACATGGTTATTTAGAAAATCTGTTACAAGGTAAAGCTCATATTTACAGTGCCGGTATTGAGATACATGGCGTAAATCCGAGAGCCATACAAATCATGAAGGAAGATGGAATTGATATCAGTCATCATACCAGCAACCATGTAAATGAATACTTAAACATACCCTTTGATTACATCATCACGGTATGTGATCATGCCAGAGAAAACTGTCCGTACATACCAGGTAATTCCATTCGCATACATCATAGTTTTTCTGATCCTGACAAAGCAACCGGAAGTGAAGAAGAAATTATGCATGCATTTCGTATGGTTCGAAATGAGATACGCACATTCTGCGAAGAATTTTCAAAGACTATCATTGCTTAATCCTAGTAAGAAAACACAAACAAAAAAGCCCCGTAACCGGGGCTTTCTGATTTATTTTACAACCATGATGCGTTGTGTTATCGCTTGTTTTCCGTCAGATATTCTAAGAAGATAAATTCCAGAAGACAATCCGTCTGTGATCAAAGTTATTTGCTGCTGAGATGGAGCAATGGTAAATTGCTGCAACACCTGACCCAGTGTTGTTATCAGTTCTCCTTTCAACGGTTCGGCAGAAGCCAATTGCAGAGCAATGGTAATCATATCAGTAGCCGGATTGGGATACACCAAAAAGTTGGAGGTATTCATCACTTCATCCACCGAAGAACAGTTAAGTACTGTAACCGATGCAGTCGCAGTTGCTGTACATCCGTTAGTAGCTGTGGCTGTAACGGTATAGGTAGTAGTGGATGCAGGGCTTACATTGATGGAAGCAGTATTAGCACCTGTATTCCAAGTAAAACTATTACCACCAGAAGCAGTAAGATTTACAGAGCTTCCCTGACAAATAGTACCGCCACCACTTATAGTAGGTGTGGGCAAAGGATTCACCACAATACTGGCTGTTGCCGTGTTTGTTCCGTTTAAATTGCTAGCTGTTAATGTTACAGTATATGTCCCCGCTGAATTAAATGTTACAGTAGGACTGGCAGCCGTACTTGTTGAAGGAGTTCCGCCGGGGAAGGACCAGCTATAGGAAGTAGCATTGGTAGATGTATTGGTAAATGTAATACTTTGCCCTGCACAGATGTTACAGCCTTTTAATTTAAAATAGGGTACAGGTATTCAAGAGGAAGGAGAGAAAGGAATGCCGACTCATTCTTTGGATTTGCGGCAAAGAGTTG